>JBKOYI010000027.1:0-7997 GCA_046725335.1 Myxococcota bacterium
CCGGAGCATCAAGCCGCTGGGCCAGTTCGGCCTGCGCCGAATGCCGGACGGGGCAATTCGCAACCAGCCCTGGTGCCGACACTGCCGCGGCGCCGTCACGCCCAAGAGGAAACCGCAGGCATCGGTGGATGCTGCCTCCGAGGCTCCGCCCAGCTCCCCGGGCGGCCCAGATGGGTCGCTCGCCCTGGGTCCCGCAAACGACCCGACTGTGCCCGCTCCGTCGACCCCCTCGCCCCAATCCTTTGAGCCGGAGTCGCTCGAGGACTGGGCGGGGCTGGGTCGGGAGTAGGTCCCGGGCGGACTTCCGCCCACCAGATCTAACAATCTCGGATGTTTGTCGGCTTGACTCGTTTACAGAGCCATTGGCCGGACAGCCCCCCTGACGCAGGGAGTCTTTCCGTGGACGCCTGAAACGCCAAGGGGGGTTGCGCACTCTTGTTCTAGGACTGAGCTTTACAACTCATCACGTCAAGGGCTAAACAGCTTGACTTCGAGCACCGCGTCATGGTGACGCGGCCGTAAAAGCCAGCCGCAGGGAGGCTCGGACATGGATCGCGGGATGGTCTTGAAGGAAGGGTTCTCGGGTGGTTCGTCGGCTCCGGCCGCGCGCTCGACTGATTCGCTTCATACGCGCCGGTTCGATGGCGTCACCCGTCCCTACACGTGGGCCGATGTGGACCGCCTGCGCGGCTCAGTCCGCATCGCCTACACGCTGGCCGACATGGGCGCCCGCCGGCTCTGGGAGCTCCTCCACACCGAGGACTACGTGAACGCCCTCGGCGCGCTCACCGGAAACCAGGCCGTGCAGATGGTCCGGGCCGGCCTGAAGGCCATCTACCTCTCCGGCTGGCAAGTGGCGGCCGACGCCAACACCGCCGGACAGATGTACCCCGACCAGAGCCTCTACCCGGTGGACTCCGTCCCGAACGTGGTGAAGCGCATCAACCAGGCCTTTCGCCGCGCCGACCAGATCGAGCACGCCGAGGGGAAGGGCGGGCGGTACTGGTTCGCGCCCATCGTGGCCGATGCCGAGGCCGGCTTCGGAGGCCCACTCAACGCCTTCGAGTTGATGAAGGCCATGATCGAAGCCGGAGCCGCCGGCGTGCACTTCGAGGATCAACTGGCCTCGGAGAAGAAGTGCGGCCACATGGGCGGGAAGGTGCTCATCCCCACCGGCCACTTCATCCGCACCTTGGTGGCGGCGCGCCTGGCTGCCGACGTCTGCGGCGTCCCCACCCTCCTGGTGGCCCGCACCGACGCCGACAGCGCCAAGCTGCTTCTGTCGGATGTCGACCCGCGCGATCGTGAATTCATCGTCCCTGGCGAGCGCACCCCCGAGGGCTTCTTCCGGCTCAAGGGCGGACTCGAGTGCGCCATCGCCCGCGGCCTGGCCTACGCGCCTTACGCCGACCTCCTCTGGTGCGAGACCTCGACGCCCGACCTGGCCGAGGCCAAGGCCTTCGCCGAGGCCATCCGCGCCAAGTTCCCCAACAAGCTGCTGGCCTACAATTGCTCGCCCTCGTTCAACTGGAAGAAGCACCTCGACGACGCCACCATCGCCAAGTTCCAGCGCGAGCTGGGGGCCATGGGCTACAAGTTCCAGTTCGTCACCCTGGCTGGCTTCCACGTGCTGAACCACGCCATGTTCCAGCTGGCCCACGAGTACGCTCAGAGCGGCATGGCGGCCTACTGCAAGGTGCAGGAGGCGGAGTTCGCCGCCGAGCCATTGGGCTACACGGCGACCAAGCACCAGCGCGAGGTGGGCACGGGCTACTTCGACGAGGTGGCCCAGGTCATCGCTGGAGGCGCCGCCTCCACGCTGGCGCTCAACGAATCGACCGAGGCGCAGCAGTTCTACGAGGCGCAGAGAGCGGTCGGCTGAGCCGTCGAGGAACGGGACCCGTCAGCCACGAATGAGCTGAACGCGGGGCTGGCTCTGCCTCAGCGGTCCGCCGGCCCCAGGCACGCCCGCCTCTCCCGCGTCGCCTCGCCGCACCTGGTACTTGTACCCGGTGCGGGCGGTCGCCGTCGCTCCGCGCGGGCCAATGCGCACGTCCTTGGGGACGTAGAACACCTCGCCGTGCTCCAGGAGCCGCGGGCCCCGGACTTGAAGATGGCAGGCGAAGAGCAGGGCGGACTCGGCGCTGTCCAGCTCGACTTCGCTCTGCGGATGGGTGATGGCGATTTCCACGTCCTCGCCACCGGCCACGGCCATCCCCAGCGTCCGGTAGCGAGCCCGATCCGGGGTCAGCGCCCAATCCAGGAAGGCGCCGAAGGGGCGCGCCAGTCCATCCTCTGGGTCTCCTAGCCGGGTTCGCGCCTCGTCGGCGAGCAGGGCCAGACGGCCGGCGTGCTCCAGCACCACATGGGTCCCCCCGGCAGCGAGCGCGGCCAGCACCAGCCGCACCGCTCGGCGCGAGCTTCCCTCATCTCCCCAGGCGTCGGCCGCCTCCGCTCCGAGCAACCGTCGTTCCTCGCCCGGTAGCACCGGCGCGGGAAGGAGCTCCCAGCCCACCGTCGGGAGCGGCCCGGCGCCCGGCAACAGCCGTCGCTCCATGCGGCCGGTGTCCACCTCCCCGCGCTCCCGGACCCACACCTGGGCGCCGGGCCGGCGAAGCTCGACCAGCGTTGCGCCATCGGGCGTGACTCGCACGGACAGATGCGCCTCCGGTCCGAGCACCGGCGCCAGCACCGAGCCCCAGGCCGCCACCTCCGGACCGATCCGGGTGGGGCGGAGGACCGTGATCCACCCCAGAGGCCGATGGGGCTCGGGCTCGGCCCGCTCCGGGTGTCCCGGGAGGGTGAGGCGGTACAGGCTCCCGTCTGTGCCAAGCTCCGCGACCGCCTGGAGACCCGCGGCGGGGTGGAAGCCCACCGCGTCCCGCAAGGTGAAGGGAACGGTCCGACCGCCGACCTCGACCATCCCCCCGACGCCATCCCAGCTCAGCACTCGGGCGGCGACGGAGGTAGGAGCGACGGGCGCGGGGCCCGGGCCCTCCCCGGGCCCCGTCACCGACTCATGCCCTTGGCTGTGGAGGTGGACGGGATCGAACCGACGACCTTCGCATTGCGAACGCGACGCTCTCCCAACTGAGCTACACCCCCGGGGACGGGAGGAGGGCTCCTACACCGCTCCCCCCGGGGCTTGTCAAACCCACCAAGACTTCCGGAGAGCAGCGGTTTCCCTCTAGATTCCGCGCACTCGATGAGCGCTATGCCTGCGAAGACGCCGAGCCCCCAGGAGCTCGCGAAGCTGGAGCATGCCTTCGCCTCGGACCCGGGTTCGGACGCCTACCGCCCGCTGGCCGAGGCCTACCTCGGGATGGGCCGTTTCATGGAGGCGATGGTCGTCTGCAAGAAGGGCGTGAAGGCCCACCCCAATCGCCCCGACCCGCGAGTGCTGCTGGCCCGCGTCTACGCCGAGCAGGGCAAGGACAAGAAGGCCATCGAGGAGCTGCAAGCTGCGCTCGGAGTCGCGCCCCAGGACCGTTCCGTGCTGCGCGCCTTGGCCTCCCTGCAGATGCGTTCGGGCGATACCGCCGCCGGCACGGCCAACCTGCACAAGGCTTGGGAGCTCGACCCCAGGGATGCCGAGACAGCGGCCGCCTTCGCGCAGTGGAAGCTGGAGCCGCCGCGCCCCCCTCCGCCGCCGGAGCCGCCCCCGGCAGCCGTCGCCCCCTCGCCCCAGCGGATGGCGGCTTCACGCCCTGGCGACCCGCCCCCTGCCTCCGGGCTGAGTGCTGCGGCGGTGGCTCGCCAACGGGCGCTGGTCAACGGGATGCCCCCGGCGGCCCGAGCCGCCGCCCGGGCCGCCCTCGAGACCGAGGACGACGAGGCGGTGCTGGCCCCACCGGCCCTGAAGAAAGGCCACGCCAACGCCACCCGCTTCATCATCACCGCCGTGGCCGCGGTGGTCATCATCAGCGGCTGGTACGGCTGGGGGCAGTGGAGGGCTCGGCGGGACGTCGCCCTCAAGAAGAATCTCAAGGAAGTCAGCGAGCAGCTCCGGCACGACAGCTTCGCCTCCTACAAGAAGGCCACCAACGCGGCCGAGGCGGCCTTGGAGGTCGACCCCAGCAGCGCCCAGGTCCATAGCTACCTGGCCTACGCCTGGGCCATCCGCTGGGGAGAGCACGGCGATGGGGACGACGCCCGCCGCTTTGCCGAGGAGCACCTGGCCGCCGTCCGGCGCTCAGGGGAGAGTGAGAAGTACGCCGACGCCGCCGAGGCGCTCCTGGCGGTCTACTCGGGCAAAGGAACCCAGGCTCTGGCCACGCTGGAAGGAAGGGTGAAGGCCCTCGACGACCAGGGGAGTCCGAGCGCCTTGCTCCATCTGACCCAGGGCCTCATGCAGATGAACCTGGGAGACCTGGAAAAGGCCCGGGAAAACTTGGAAAAAGCGCAGGCTCTTGCCCCCAGTGACCCGCGCGTCTATTCGGCCCTGGGCACGCTCTATCGGCGCCGGGGGGATGCCCGCACCGCGGACCAGAGCTACGCCTTCGCGTTGCGCTACGAGCGCGACCACCCCGAATCGCTGCTCGGCCGGGCACTGCTCGCGCTCGAGTCGGACAACGCCGCCAGCTACCCCGCGGCGGCCAACCAGCTCCGAAAGCTCCTGGACGTCGATCCCCCGCCCTCTCCCCGCCAGCTGGCCACCGCCCATCTAGCCCGGGCGCTGCTGGTCTCCCGGGTCCAGGCCGCGGCCCCCAGCCTGCCGCCGGCCGAAGCCAGGAAGCTGGCCGAGGCGGCGGGAGTGCCGCTCGAGCGGTCCTCGGCGCTGGCCCTGGCCGCCAAAGAGGACGCGGAGGGCTTTGCCCTCGACCGCGCCAATCCGGAGCTCCATTTGCTCCGCGGCAAGCGGCTGCTGGTGGATGGACAGACCGAGGCCGCCATCAAGGAGATGCGGGAGGCGGTGAAGGCCGACCCCAGCCGAGCCCAGGCCTACGTGGAGCTGGCCCGGGCGCTGATGCAGAAGCCCGACGGGGCGCGCGATGCGCAGGAAGCCCTCAGCACGGCCATCCGGACCATGGGGGAGAGCCCTCGGCTGATGCTGATGCTGGGACAGATCTACCGCCGCCAGGGACGGCTGGAGGAGGCTTCCGCCCAATTCACCAAGGCGTTGGCGGACCCGAAGTCCAAGAATCCCGATGCCCGGTTGCAACTGGGCATCGTCTACCGGGACCGGAAGGACTACCGGCAGAGCGTCGAGCAGCTCATCCGGGCCAGCCAGGAATTCATCGGACAGCCGGCCCGCATCTCCGACGCGCTGACCGAGCTGGGACGGACCTACGAAGCCCAGGACAACCGCTCTAAGGCCGAGGAGGCCTACCGGCGGGCCCTGGACACCGACAGCACCAACTCCGACGCCTATTTCTTCTACGCCCGTTTCCTCTCCGCCGACCGCCGGACGCGCGACAAGGCCCGCACCACCGCCCAGGAGTACCTGAGGCTCGACCCTCGAGGCGAGCACGCCGCCGAGGCCCAGGCGATTGCACGCTAGCCTGAAGGCCGGATGATGGAGGCACGACTTCGCGCGGCCGCGCCTCGCCGTCCCTCTTGAAGCGGGCTCGCCGGCCGGATAGACGCGGGGCTCCCTTCGCCGTCTCGGAGAACCCTTGAACGTCCGCGCCATCCCTAGGGCTGCCACGCTGAACTTCGGCGATCTGGCCTCGCTGACGAAGCCGCGGCTTTCCAGTCTGGTGCTCTGCACGCTGGCCGGTGGGATGTGGCTGGCTCCGGGAGAGCTGTCGGTGGGGAAGTGGCTGGGGACGCTTCTGGGCACGGCCGGCACGGTGGGCGCCGCCAACGCCCTCAACTGCTGGTTGGAACGAGACCGCGACCGCTTGATGGCCCGCACCCGCCAGCGGCCGCTCCCGTCCGGGCGGATGGAACCGGCAGTGGCCCTGACCTTCGGGATCGGCCTGGCGGCGCTGTCGCTCCCGGTCCTGGCGCTGGGCAGCAACCTCTTGACCACGTCGCTGGGGCTTCTGGCGCTGGTGAGCTACGTCGGAGCGTACACGCCCCTCAAGCCGCGCAGTGCCGCGGCGATGCTGGTGGGAGCAATTCCGGGCGCGCTTCCGTCGCTCATGGGATGGACGGCGGTGACTGGTCGGGTCGGTGCCGGGGGCCTCATCCTCTTCGGGATCCTCTTCGCCTGGCAGATGCCGCACTTCCTGTCCATCGCTCTGTTCCGCGAGGACGAGTACCGCTCGGCGGGCGTGCGGGCGATGCCGCTGGTCTACGGCGATCGAGCCACGCGCGGCTGGATGCTGGGGTGGACGTTGCTGCTCGTGCCGGTGAGCCTGCTGCTGGTGCCGCTGGGAATGGCAGGGACGCTCTACTTCGTGGTGGCGGTGTTGCTCGGTGGTGCGTTCCTCGCGCTGGTGGGACGGGGCGTCGTACTCGGCGAGGGCAAGGCTTGGGCGCGGCAAGTCTTCCTGTTCAGCTTGATCTATCTCGCCGGGCTGTTCGGAGCGTTGCTGCTGTCGGCGCGCGCGCACGCCGCCTGAGAAGGCACTCCGTCCACCAACGGAGCACGCAGCACAGCGATGTGGGCCCTCCTGGATTCGAACCAGGGACCAATCGGTTATGAGCCGACAGCTCTGACCGCTGAGCTAAGGGCCCGGTCAGCACAACCACATCCTTGTACACCGACCCCGGGTTGTCCCACAGCGGATGAATCCTTGCTCCTCGACGTCTTGCACGATTTCATCGGGCATCGCCCGTCACGGCGGGTGCCCCCCTAAATGGTTCGTCCCTGGAGACAACAGATGTCACGGTTCACGAGAATCGTCGCGCTGATCGTGTTGGCGGGGGCAGTGACCGCCCAAGCCGCGCCGCGCATCACCATCGCCCCCATCACCGGCGACAAGCGCTCGCAGCTGCAGAGCCAGATCTCCTCGGCGTTGTGCCGAACGTATACGTGCGTCTCCTCTTCGAAGGTCTTCACCAAGAAGAAGCCCGACTGGAACAAGATGAAGAGTAACAACGTCCAGGGGATGCTCATTGGCGGGACGGCCAAGAGCAAATCGGGCGGCGGGCGCGAGCTCCAGCTGGCCTGGCTGAGCAAGCCGGGCAAGCCGGGCCAGACCTGGGCCTTCCCCTTGACCAAGCAGGGCAAGGTGACTGCCTCGAGCCTGCAGACGCTCAAGGCCGACGTGGCCAACCTCACGGGTGGCGGAGAGGCCCCACCGGTCGCCGCCGCCCCGGGCTCGGATGCCGCGGCGGTTGCCGGAGCGGCGGGCGCTGTCGGTGCCACTGCCGGCCAGATGGCCCCAGCACCGCCAGCCGAACCTCTGCCCCTACCGGTGACGCCGACCCCTCCACCTCCCAGCGGGGAGAAGACTCTGGCCGACACCTCGGTGGCCGCCGACGCCGGGGCCAAGGAGGGGGTGGAGCTGCCCCGTCACCAGTGGCCCTTCGCGCTGGAGCTGGGGGCCGACTTCCTGAACCGCCACCTCGACTACGAGAACAACATCGGTCTGCGTCCCTACACCGCCAGTTTCTTCGTCGCCCCCCACGCCCGGCTCGAGCTGTACCCGCTGGCCTTCTTCGGCGACGGTTTCTTCGCCGGCATCGGCATCTTCGGCGACTACGCCCTCTCCGTGGGCCTGAAGAGCAAACTCAGCGGCGCCACTGGCGAGGAAACCGACAAGGGGACTTCCTACACCCGCTGGCAGGCCGGACTGGAGTGGCGGCTCCGGTTCTGGCGCGACTCGGACTTCGCCATCGTGCCCTTCGGCGCCTACACCAAGCAGAAGTTCCTGGTGGATGGCGACCCGACCACGATCGGGTTCGGAGGACTGCCCCAGTTCGACCTGAGCGGGGTCAAGTTCGGGCTCCGACTCGACATCCCCGTCTCCGGCAGCTTCTGGATCATCGTCGGCGGCGACTACGTCATCTGGAGCACCAAGAGCGTGCCCATTCAGGAGGACGATGGCACGACGCGCACGGTGCTGGCCGGAAGTGGTCATGCCATCGAGGCCGAGCTGGGTGTG
>JBKOYI010000115.1:0-8294 GCA_046725335.1 Myxococcota bacterium
ACCTCGAGCTGGTGAATCCGCTCTGGACGACCCACAAGCTGCAGGCGCGGGTGGTCAGCGTCTGGGACGAGACCGCCAGCGCGCGGACGCTCACGCTGCAGCCGGGCCGCAACTGGCGCTTCCACGCCCCGTGGGCCGATCTCCCCGCCGAGGTGGCGGGCGGGCGTGTGCGCTTCGCCAAGAGTGGCCTCGAGATTCAAACGGACGGGCGCATGAACCTGTTGCGGTCGCCGAGGACGCGGGCCTGAATCCGCCCCATGGCTGCCGGATGGGCATCTGCCACAGTTGCGATTGCCGGCTCGTCTCGGGGTGCGTACGCGACCTTCGTACGGGCGCGGTGGTCAACGAACCCGGTCAAACGGTCCAGATCTGCATCAACGCGGCCGCGGGCGACGTCGAGCTCGATTTCTGATCCCTAAGAGGAGACCATGCCATTCCCCATCCGTCTGAGTGACGCTGCCATCCAGGAGCTCGGCGGCGAACTGGATGCCATCCGCGACGAGGTGATGGACAGCCGCGGCGAGCGCCGCCAAGGGCGCGGAATCGTGAGTGGAGCCGAGGGGAGTCGAACCCCCGACCTCTAGAGTGCGATTCACGTTCCAGGCGTTACCCACGCCATCGCGTCCCATTGCATGCGTGAAAAACCGCGGACTTCTGGGCGGTCTCTGACGCACCCGATGGCCACGAATGGGACCCGTGTACGGACACCCCACGGACACCCGTGGATGGGCTAGTATCGTAGCGGCGGCGTCTACCAGGTGCACCGCTCGATCCAGTCGTGCCGCACGGGCAGTGACGATGGAAGTGGTCGTCGCGCCCGGCGAGCGCAGTCGCGGTCGAAGTGCACGCGGATCGGCCCGCGGCCGGCGCACCGCGAACACGCGCCGGACTGGTTGTTGAACGGCGGGGAGGTCGGCTTCCTCGACGGAGGTCGTCATGGGGCGCCTGTCCGCCACCCGGACGCCGTTGAGGTCGCCGATGCCTGCTACTGGGAGCAACGCCCGGTGGCCCTTCAGAGGCGGACCGCGCTTGGACAGTGGCACGACGCCCGCTCGGCCGCCTGGATCGATATCCAGAAGGCGCACGCTACGCCGGCGGCAGCCCAGGCCGCGTTCCCGGCGGGTAAGACCTGCCGCGTCGTCGAGATCACAGAGCGACAGTCGCCGGCCGCTCCCGACTTCGCTTCGCGGCCCCGGTCGTCCGTCGCGTGCGCTTGGCTTGCGCGAAACCTGGCCCGCCGCCTCGGGTCGGGTTTGTGCTCGAGCGCCCGCGCACGCTCGGGATGGTCGCCGCGAAGCTCGCGACCGGCCGCGTGGCTCTGAAGTGCGAGGAGGGGGACTTGAACCCGATGGCGGCACGCGCCGCACCTAGATTTTTCAGGGGTTAGCGTCCGCTGGTATTCGGAGGTGATCGCTTAACGGGTCTATAGACCCAAAGCAGGGCGGCGTTTTGCAGGGAGGGCAGCGGTGGCGCAGGTAGGGACGAGACCTTGGCTAACCTTGTGGCGCGGATGCGAGCAGCGGCGCCGCACGGCCGCGGAGCGTGAGGGCACGCGGCGCGGAGAGGGCAACGGCATCGCCCAGCTGCTGGCGGGTCGCGTCCGATACGAGGATGTCGACCCCCTCGGCCTTGGTGAGGTCTTGGAGCCGGGCAGCGACGTTCACCGCGTCTCCCACGACGGTGTATTCGCGGCGCTGTGACGCACCGATGTCACCGAGCACGACCGTGCCGGTATGGACGCCGACGCCCATGCGCAGCGGTGGCTCGCCGCGCCCCGCCCGCTCTACGTTGAGAGCGGTGAGCGCTGCGCGCATCGCCAGCGCGCACCGCACCGCGCGCGACGCGTGGTCAGACTGCCGCACGGGCGCCCCGAAGTAGGCCATGAGCCCGTCGCCAAGGTACTTGTCGAGCGTGCCACCATGAGCGAAGACCGCGTCCACGGCGCGCTCGAGGAAGCCGTTGAGCAAGGCGACCACCGCGGGCGCGGGCAGGGCCTCGGCGAGCGGCGTGAAGTCGCGCAGGTCGAGGAAGAGGACCGTCACCTCGCGCGTCTCGCCGCCCGCGGCCAGCTCGGGGTGGGCGGCGAGCTGGGCCACGACCTGCGGGGCAAAGTAACGTTCGAGTCGCTCCCGGTGGCGCTGCTCGGAGGCGATGCGGTCGATCAACGCTGTGCTCCGACCGCTGGCGTAGGTGAGCATGACGCCGATCATGACCACGGCGACGGTGGTCATCACCGCGATGCTGGTGTTCCAACTCCCGCCGCGGGCCAGGAGCACCACCACGCACAAGGCGGCGACTACCGCGGCGAGGGCGAGCTGTCTGCGATCGAGCGCCAGCGACGCGAGGACGAGGAGGCCGACGTAGTAGAGCGCCGCATGCGTGGCGAGTTGCGCGGCGTCCGTTCCGAACCCGGCGGCCCGCATCGCGTCGATGATGTGCGAGACAAGGAGCAGGAGCATCGGCATGTCGACGAACGCGACGGCGAGACTGCCGGCCCGCGCGACGTGCTCCGACCGCAGCCCGCCGACGAAGAGCGCTGCCGCGATGACGGTCCAGCCGGCAAAGAGCGGCAGGGGCGCACGGATCCATCCCGGCACGGTGACTGTGAAGAACCCCTCGAGCGCCAGGCTCGTGAGCAGGCCCACGAGGCGGAAGGCGTTGATGCGGCGCGCATTGCGGAGTCGCTCCGCCGCGAGCACCGGAGGCATCACGGGTGTCCCGATCGACCCTTCTGTCCTCATGGCGCGGCCACCTGGACCAGCTGGTGGCCGAATGTCAACGAGCGAAGCCGAGCTTGCGCATTAAGGTGGACCGTATCGATGGGGGTACGACTGTCCTCGAGCCGCTTACGCCGGAAACCAGCGGCGTGTTGCGGTTGCAGTGCGACGAACCTGGCACGTTCCCCCCCCCACAGGGGCCGCGCCTCG
Source organism: Myxococcota bacterium (assembly GCA_046725335.1). GTDB lineage: Bacteria > Myxococcota > Myxococcia > Myxococcales > Myxococcaceae > RPRB01. The sequence goes on from JBKOYI010000115.1 coordinate 2,928, forward strand.
CCCTCCTTCAGATCAGCCCTTGGCCCACAAGCATGGTCTTTTATGGCTGAGCTAATGCCCGCGAGCAGCAGAAAGATGTCGCCCACGACGAGGCCGAATCTCCCAGTTCGCGATGGGAGTGTCGGGTGGCCGTCATCAGAAGATGGTGTAGATGAAGGGCGCCACCGCGGAGCCTTGGGTGAGTGCGACCAGAGTCCCGAACAGCGCCAGCACAGCCACGATCGGACCGAGCCACCACTTCTTCCTCTCGCGCATGAACGCCCACAGCTCGGACACGAACAAGCTCTTCGTTGGTCGGTTCTTCGTCATGGTGTCCTCGCTCTACGGTCGTCCGACGACACTACTCCCGCGTTGCCCGCTCCGAGCGCGCCCGCTAGCTCCTCGGCGACGACCGCGTTGCCGGCCGGGGTCCAGTGGCCATCCATGGGGAAATAAAGCCCGTCGTCGCGGCGCCGGCGCAGCACCGGCGCGAGGTCGACGAAAGGGACGTCCTCGTTGCGGGTGAGCCCGCGCAGCCGATCGGCGAAGGTCGTGTCGGTGAGCGTGCGCTCGTCCCAGACGAAGCCGAGCGACTCGAGGTATCGCCAGGCGGCGGGTGTCACCTGCTGCGCCGCCGGTGCGAAGACGAGCAGCGGCCGGGCGCCGTTGCGGCGCGCGAGCGCCACGATCCTGCGCAACTGCCGCTGCACGTCGTCCCAGGCCGCGTCGTAGCGCGGCGGCAGCAGCACGGCGTCGGCGAAGTACCGCGGTTGCAGCAGCGCCATGATCCGTAGATAGTTCTCGCTGGCGTTGGCGTCGTCGATCGACGCGGTGCCGTCGAGGACGGGCCGGAACGCGTCCAGCTGGCCGGCTGGCATGCTGGCTAGAGCGTCCTCGCCCACCTCCCGCCGCCCATAGCGATCTGCGAGTACCAGGAGGACGGCTTCGGCCGTGCCGGCTGGTGGCGGAGCGGGGCGCGCGGCCGTCGAGGCCGCACGGCTGTCCGCGGCCGTTGCCGGCCGCGGCTCCGGGCGCAGGGCATGAAGCCGGTTCCACACGAACGGGTACAGGGCTGGGAAAACGGCCTTGGGAATGCGCGTCCACGACGGGGGGGGCGTCAACACGGCATGGCGGGCGTCCGCGAGAACCTCGGAGTTCAAATTGACCCCGAACTCCTGTTGGATCCAGCGATCCTGCACGTCGTTCGCCATCACCATCACGAGCACCACATCTGGCTGGTAGGCGAGCCCGGGGTCGCTGAGGTAGCTCAGGTAGTCGCGCGGGTTCGCTCCCGGCACGCCGAGATTTATAACTTCATGCGGCTGCACTTCGCGCGCGTTGAGGAGAACCTCGAGACGCTGCGGCCAGGACTGATGTTCCTCGACGCCGTAGCCCTGCGTGAACGAGTCCCCGAGCGCGACGATGCGGACGGTCCCCGGCGGCTTGGTCGAGGGCAGGCGCGGCTCTCGGAACCCGAGCGCGTTCAGCTGGACGTCGACGGAGAACTCCGGCCGCTCGAGGCGACGATGCTCGTTCGGGCGAGCCCGTGACGGCGTGTACCCGAGGTCGAGAAACGCGACCAGGCGATCGAGAGCGATGACCGCGAAGAGCGCGCTCAACAATGCAATCGTGTATCGACCGAGGTGCTTCACATCGTGCTACTCGTTGGAATCGTTCGCATGCGAGGAGACATGTGAGACATGACTGAGACAGGGGCGGAACCGCTCATACGACGCGGCAGCCCCCGTGCGCGTTCGCGACTTGCCAAAGGGGCTCGGATCATGAGTCGAAGTACGGATTGGGCGTTGTGTGTTCGCCCTCCGGTAAGCAACGCGCATGCCACGCGGGGGTGGGACGTTTGCGCTGCTCGTGTTCGTCGTGCCGTCGGTGGCCGCAGCGAGGGCGGAGCGAACGAGCTGACCCGCTGACTCGGTCTCGATCCCTAATCCGCGAGAAAGCTCGGACGTCACGAGCCGGGCAACGGAAGGCTCATGCGTCCCTGCCGGACCGTCCCCAGGGTCACGGGATGAACAAGAGCCGCGCCGGCTCTGACCTCCGGTCTAGACGTCCCAGCTCGGGCGCGCGCGCATACGCGACATCCAGGCGCGGACGTTCGGAAACGGTTCGAGGTCGATGCCGAAGCCCGGGGCCAGCTCGAGCCAGGGCGCGCACGCGCAGTCGGCGATCGAGAAGGCGCCGACGACGTAGTCCTTCCCCTCGAGCTGTCGATCGAGAACGTGCAGGACCTCCGGCATGCGCTGCCGCCCCCGCTCAAGGACCTGCTGGTCCCGTTTCTCGGGCGCCCTGCGGAACATCTGAAAACCCATCGGGCCTAGGTAGCCGTGGATGCTCGTCTCGCCGAAGGTGAGCCACTGATACACGTGGCCACGCTCGGCCAGGGCTCGGGGCATCAGTCGCGCCGCCGGGAACTTGTCCGCGAGGTACAGCAGGATCGCGCCCGACTCCCAGACCACGACGCCGTCGTCGTCGAGCGTGGGAACCCGGCCGAGGGGGTGGATCGCCTTGTAGCCGGCGGTCTTCTGCTCGCCCGCGAGCAGGTTCACCTCGCGCCGCTCGAACGGCGCAGCTGTCTCCGCCAGCCCGAGGCGTGCGCGCTTGGCGTTCGGACTCATCGCCATCTCGTACAGGACCATCCCCATGATGGAGCCTCCTTCCCGGGGGAGCGTGCCACCTTTCCTCCGACTACGCGATCGATCGGGGGACATGGACGGCCGCCACGCGCTGGTCCGTAGCGGCCACGGGCCAGCGATGAGCGCGCGCGTTCAATCTGTCCCGCGCTTCATGCGCCACGGAGCGAAACGATCCCTTGCGCACCAACGATGGGACACGCAGGCGCCAGCGCCGCGCGGATTCAGCGCACCATTCTCAAAGTGCTCGGCTACCGCGGGCGGGCGCTGGCACCGCCAGGGCACGCCCACGCGCCGCGCGCTCGCCCCCGCCTGGCTTCTCGGTAAGCTCGACGGCGCGGTCGCGCTCCCGGTGCGGCTCGTCTGGCGACGCCGTCGGCCTCCATGCCGGCGCCTTTCTGCGGGCGGAGCGACGCTCCAGAGGCTCAGGCGGCTGCATTCAGGGCACAACGCACCGGGGTGAGACAGCGAACCTCGGTCTTAGTGAACGGGCGTTAGGTGGTGGCGGGCTCAACCACCGCCAGCCGGGCAGAGTCGTAGCTGTCACCATGATCGGTCCCGGTGACGCCGTCCGCACGTCATGCGGCGACGCTGTCGGCAGAGCACGGGGTCCGCTGTGCCCCGTGACGTGGCTCCCTACGTCCCGCGCGCCGCCGCTGACACGGCCGCAGAGTAGCCGAGGCGGCGGTTCTGTGAACCGAGCCACGACGGCGGGCCCGGGTGCCCAAATTTGCCGTTGACGTAGATATCCAAACAGCATACGTGTGCATGTATGCGCACACGTGCTCCTAAGCCCAGCGCGCCACGGCGCAAAGCCGCCCGTGAGCTGGACGGGATCCTGGAGTCGAAGGTGTTCCTGGCATTGTGCGAACCAGTACGCGTCGAGATTCTGCGGCTCTTGACGCTGTGGGGACGGTCGGACGTCGCCACTATTGCAGCGCAAGTCCCTCAGCATCGCTCGGTCGTCTCGCGGCATCTCGCGCAGCTCCACGCGGCGGGCTTCCTGCGCCGGGAGCAGGTCGGACGCAACGTGTTTTTCGAGATGGACGGGCCGGCTGTCGTCGCGCAGCTGGAAGATGTCGTCGCCCGATTCCGGGCGCTCGTTCCGGTGTGCTGTCCGGGTCGTCCCAACGAGGGGAGGAAACCGGCATGAGATGGCTGTATGGGATGCTTCTCGCCGTCGGCGCCGCGGCTGTCGGGCTGTTCGTCTATGCGCAGTGGACGTCGCGCCCACGATCAGGCGCGGTGTTCGCCTTGGAGACCAACGAACCGGCGCTCGACGAGTTCTCGCGGGGCACAAGCGGTACGTTGCGGTCGAACCCTGGCGTGTGGCCTACATCGACGAAGGGAGTGGACCGCCGGTCGTACTGCTCCATGGGTGCCCGTTCCATGCCTTTCAATGGCGGGACCTGATACCTCGGCTCAAGGACAGACGTCGGGTCCTGGCGCCCGACCTGTTGGGGCTTGGCGACACGCAGGTGAGGCTGCGCCTCGGTCCAAATCCCCTTCAGCCCCGGCTTGCGCGCGGCTGCACGGCATGTGTACGACGAGCAAGAACGAGGTAACCGCTGACCCGTACTCCTTCCCGAAGGCGTGATCGCTTCGGGCACGGTCGACCGAGAGGAGGGACGATGCAGATCGATCGGAATGACACGGCCGTCGTATTCACCGACCCGCAGAACGAGGTTCTCAGTGAAACGGGACTCGCCTGGCCGTCGGTGCGCGAGAGCCTGGCTGAGAATGACACCGTCGAGAACATCGGACGCATCTTCGAAGCGGCAAAGCGAGGCGGCTTCGAGGTGTTCATTTCGCCGCACTACTTCTATCCCGGCGACGCGGGCTGGAAGTTCAATGGACCGCTCGAAGCCGACGAGGCCGCGGCGGGGTTCTTCCGCCGCGCCGGCATCCTGAATCTCGACGGCTTCTCACGCTCCGGCGCCGACTGGCTGGAGCGCTTCAAGCCCTACATCGAGGACGGCAAGACCGTCGTCGTCGCGCCGCATAGGGTGTTCGGTCCTGAGACCAATGACCTCGTGCTGCAGCTGCGCAAGCGCAGGATCGCTAAGGTCATCCTCGGCGGCATGCTGGCCAACATGTGCGTCGAGTCACATCTGCGCGAGTTGATCGAGCAGGGCTTCGAGGTGACGGTCGTGAAGGATGCGACCGCAGCCCCCAAGCACCCGACGTGGGGCTATGGCTACACCGCGGCGCTGATCAACTTCGCCTACCTCGCCCATGGCGTGCTGCGCACCGAGGAGGTGGTGGCAGCGATGGCGCCGCGCTGAATTGCATGCCGGACCGCCTGGCGGCTTGCGCGGCTACGTTCCGGGGAGGGCTCGCGCGACCTTCCGGCAGCCGTGGATGAAGGCGGAGTTGATTTTTTCCAGATCGCCATCGGTCAACATCTCGCAGGGGAACGCGACCCGCACGGGCAGGACGCCCCGCTTGATCGTCTCCCGGGCGAAGATGTGACGTTGCTCGTGAGTACCGAGATAGCCGACCGGCGCAAGGAGCTCCTGGTCCGTTATGATTCTCTATGTCGGCATGGCCGGCCGAGACGGAGCTGGGAGTCTGCGTAAGCGCCTCAAGGATCATTCGTCGGGGCAAGTGGTGAACATGTTTGCCCAGTATCTGTTCCTCTCCCGGGTCCAGTTCGTTGCGGCCGAACGCGTTACACATCCTCGCGATGCAAAGGTTGCGTGTCGAGCATACATCCTGGAGCGCTGCTCCCTGCGGTACC
>JBKOYI010000051.1:0-17572 GCA_046725335.1 Myxococcota bacterium
CGAGAAGGCTCTGAACACGATGCTCGACCAGGTCATTGCCTGGGGCACCGCGCTCAAGACGGTGCGCGAGCGCAAGGCGGTCGGTTGAGGACGGCCCTGCCCTCTCAGTCTGCCACCCCTCGCTAGTGTGGAGCGGAGACGTTCGGCACGATGGGGAGCACCAGATGCGACGGATGCGATCGGTCGTGGAGCACGGTCTGGTGCGCCACTTCGGTCTCCGACGTCCACTCGTTCACTTTCCCGGTGTTCAGGTTGCGGTCGTAGTGCGGGAAGCTGGACGAGGAAATCTCCAGCCGGATGCTGTGGCCCTTCTTGAACACGGTGCCAGCGTTTCCCAGTGGGATCCGGTACTCGTAAACGTGACCCGGCTCGATGAGCTGGGGTGGAAGCTTGGAGCCGTGCCGGTATCGAGCCCTGACGATTCGATCGAGAACGTTGTGTGACTTGCCGTCCAGGTGCACGTCGACGAGCTTGGCCGTGAAATCGGTGTCACGGGCAGACGACTGTGCCCAGAGCCTGACCTCCACTGGTCCGATCACCGGTACATCGCGGTCGAGCGGCCCGGTCGAGTACACCAGTACGTCATCGCGCAGCTCGACCTCGGTCTGATCCTGGGCACCGTTGGGCAGGAGCACATTGTTGCAGCACATGTTCCCGCCGGTCGTGGGCACCGGGTTCGCCGGGTCGTAGTCGAAGCGGTCGGGGCGCGATCCGACTCGGCGTAGCGAGTTGTCATCGCTGGACGAATCGTCATCCCGGCGCGAACCGCCGACGAGCTGTCCATCTCCCTTGCTGGAATTGGCGTTTCCTCCGCTGGAGAGGAAGAACCTCACCCAGTCGGTATCCGGCAGCGGATAGGTATCAGCCTCCATTGTGAAACCGGACCCGACCTCGCCCGTGTCGGGCGGGAGCAGCACGTAGAGCTCTACCGTGGCATCGTCTTCCCAGCCGTTCTCGATTCCTTTCAGGTAGCGATCGAAGAACTGGAGCTCGGTCTGGAAGGTCGGCGTTCCCGCGAAGGGATCAGCACCGAATGTCGGCGAGCCGCTGTCCCCCGCGTGCCCGTACGGCCCGACGATGAGCTTCGTGCCCCGACGAGCCTCGCGCGTCCCTCCCTCGTGCCTCATCCCCGCGAAGTTCCGAAAGGCCCCCACCTGGAAGATATCGTACCAAGCGGTGGTGATCAGAGCCGGGACCTTGACCTGATCCCAGCGTATCTCCACGTCCAGTCGCTCCCAGAACGCGTCGTAGCTGGGGTGATCGATCCAATCGTAGAAGAACGGAGCGAACACCGTGTACTTGTCGAAGCTGGTCAACGGCAGCTGCCAGACCCACTGGGTGAACAGGTTGGCATTGACGTTGTCGTTCCACGTCTTCACGAGGGCATCGATCTGGGACTGGGGAGCTCCGATGGCCTGCAGCCCGCGGATCATTTGATCGCTCACCCATCCCGGCGGCCAGCTCATCCCGAACCAGAGGTCGAACACTCCGTTCACGTAGGTCCAGTTGTCGTGGTAGTCGGACGCGGTGATCTGCGGGCAAATCGCCGCTAGATGCGGTGGCGTGTGGATGGCGGGCTGCCATTGCGTGAGCCCCAGGTACGAACCGCTGGTCGTTCCGATCTTCCCGGTCGACCACGGCTGCGTCGCCGCCCATTCGATCGCGTCGTAGCCATCCTGGGCTTCCTGCACCATCTCGCGAAAGACTCCCTGCGACTGATTGGTGCCCCGTACTTGCTGGCCCAGGCCGATGTAGCCGTGCTGGGCGAAATCCGGCAGTGCTCCGGGCCCGAATACTCCCCCGCTGATTCCGTGGAAGCACCCTCCGCCGAGTCCGCGGGTGTAGGGGTCTCGGATCAGGATGACCGGATAGTTGCCAGGGGTGGTCGGCGTGTACTTGTCGGTCGCGAGCAAGGTTCCGTCGCGCATGGGAACGTAGATCGTCTCGCAGACGACCCCCGGATAGTTCGGCGACGTCACCGGAGCCGCCGCGGCAAGCCCCGGCAAGAGAAGACACAGCCAGACCGTTCCACCTGCATTCCGCTGCATTGCGTTCCCTCCTCCACCGCTCAAGACCCGAGCGGGAGAAGGAAGATCGCAGTCTCCGGAGCAGACGGCTTCCGGAAACTTGCTCGTGCTACTGGATTCTTGCTGCCGCAAAGGGTGACCGCCCGGACCGCGCCACTCAGCTGCGATAGACGCGCGGGGCAACCCTGGTCATCCGGCTGACGGTCTCCGAGAAGTGAGTGGGATGAGCGAAACCGCAGCGCAGGGCAATCTCGCTGGCGCTCAGGTTCCAGTCCGCGAGAAGTGAGCGCGCTTCCTCGACCCGTCGCTGCATGAGGTACTAATGGGGCGAAATTCCGGTGCGGCGTCTGAAGACCCGGGCGAAGTGGAAGACGCTCGTCCCGGCCTCCCGGGCGAGATCCTGCAGGGTGATCTCCCGTCCGAGATTCGCCCCCAGATACTCCAGCACTCTTCGCCACCGGGCCGGCGACAGCCCTGGTGCCGTCTGCGCGTGTTGTGGAGGGTCGAGGCCCGGCTGTTCCGAAGCCCATCGGCTCAAGCTCGACCGTAAGAAGCTGATAGCCCGGCACGGAAGTGTCGCCGGAGAGTCCCCTGTCTCGCCGTCGAGGGAGCTCCGCCGCCATGCCGCTCTTCCTTCGATACCTGGAACCGTTGCTGCTGACCGCCGTTGTCTTCCCCGGAATTGCAAACTCCTCCGTCCAGGATGATGTCCGGGCCGTCACCTTGCTGAACGAGCGTTACCAAAAGGCCGTCCTGGAGAGCGATGCCGCCGCCATGGACGCCATCCTCGCCGACGACTTCGTGCTCTATTCCTCGAGCGGGGAAGAATACTCCAGGAAGGACCTGCTCGCCGACGCCCGCCGGAAGGACCTCACCTACCAACGCAACGAGTGCCGCAACGTCCGGGTGCGCGTCTGGGGCGACACCGCGGTGGTGACCGCCTCCCTCTGGGAGCAGGGGACCGACAAGGGAACGAAGTTCGACCACCGAGTCGACTTCGCCGACGTTTACGTGCGGACTCCCACTGGGTGGAAGTACGTCGTCGGCCACGCCTGGCCGTCCCCCCGCCGCTGACGCGAGAACGAGCGCCCGTGAACGACCCTCCCGGCAGCTTCAATGGGGAGCAGTGAGAGGTGTCGAGTTCTCAGCGTCGAGCCACCGCCCGCCGATGATGACCGCTCGGATGCGACGGGTGTTTCGGATGTCGCTGAGCGGGTTGGCGTCCAGGACGACCAGGTCGGCGATCTTGCCCGGCTGGACCGAACCCAGATCGGCCGACAGCCCGAAGGCGCGGGCTGGCTCGAGCGTGGCACTGCCAAGAGCATCCCCAGGGCTCACCCCGGCCTCGACCAGGAGCTGCAGTTCATCGTGAAGCCCGAATCCTGGCACCACGTACGGGTCGCCCAGGTCGCTGCCCGCCAGGAGCGGCACGCCGGAGCGTTTCGCGGCCAGCGCGAGCGACCCGAATCCAGAGAGCAGCTCTCGCTCCAGGGCATCGGGCGCCGGTCCGGCCATCTCCTCCCACTGTCGCTTCAGCCTTGGCGTCGTCTGCTCGATGCCAGGGAGCTTGCCCAACCAATTCGCCAGCGCCGGCGCTCCCACCATCCGGTGGCCGCGGAAGGAAACGAGGGTGGGCGTGTACCAGGTCCCGGCGCGCCGGAGCGCCGGCAGGATCTCCGCCTGCACTGCCTCGGGGGCGCAGTTGCGGGTCAGGCGAGCTCCGTCCGGATCCGAGCGGATTCGGGCCCGCATCTCGGCGGAGCAGGAGAGCATCCCCCTGCCGTGTTCGATGGTGCGTTGGCCGAGGGCGACGGCTCCCAGCGCGCCCGGCTCATCGGGGAGATGCCCGGCAAAGGGGAGCCCCTGAAGTCGTGACTCCTCGGCGATGGCCTCGAACACCGCCCGGGAGTGGATGTTGTGCACCTTGATGAAATCCACTCCCTTGGCCTTCAGCTCGTCCACGGTCCGGCGGGCTTCGACTGGCGAGCCGACGATGCGCGTCTCGGCATCTCCCGGCCACTCGTCCCTGGGCGAGCGCTCATCGATCTTGGGTCCGGGGGTGAGGATGCGAGGGATGAGTTGGCCCTCGGCCCGAGCTCGCTGCCAGAGCCGGATCTGGTTGAGGTCGCTGCCCATGTCCCGGACGCTCGTCACTCCGTTGGCCAGAAACAGCGGAAAGGCCGTCGAGCCGGCTTGCGAGAGGTGCACGTGAGCATCCCACAAGCCTGGAATGACGAACCGTCCGGACCCATCGTGGGTCACCGCGCCCGGCGGAACAGGCAGGTCGCGGTCCGGTCCAATGGCCACGATGCGGCCGTCACGAATGAGAACGGTCACATCGGAGCGTGGTGCCGTCGAAGCGTCTACGGCCGTGACGTGCCTTAGGGCATGAGTCGAGCCCTGCGGTGCCCCGGCATCAACAGCACTTCCGAGGACCCGCGAGACGAGAACGGTGGCGAGGAGTACGGGGATCGCCATCTTGTCAGGCGACACGCTCCATCAGCCTCCCTGATTGCCTCCCTCTCGAGGGCGCTCCAGCCGCCGGGCGGCTCAGGCGCCGTCAGGCCGGCCGTTCCTCGGTGGCGCCGTGGCACTTCTTGTACTTCTTGCCACTGCCGCAGGGGCAGGGATCATTCCGGCCCACTTTCGGCCCCGCTTTCACCGGGGCTCGCGCTGAGGCCGCGGCCTGCCTCTCCGGACGGCCCTCGGAATCGGCCCGGCCTTCCACGTACTGCCGGGCCCGGGCCTGCATCTGCCGCTGCAACCGCGCCGCCTCCTCCGCCTGCGCCCGCCCCTGGACCCGCATCAGCTGGCTCACCAGCTGGTGGTTGATCGCGGAGAGCATCTGGATGAAGCCCTCGTAGCCTTCCTTCTTGTAGGCCTGCTTGGGGTCGCGCTGGCCATAGGCTCGGAGCCCAATGCCCTGGCGCAGGTGGTCCATCGCCAGCAGGTGGTCTTTCCAGAGCCCGTCGATGGTCGCCAGGAAGCGGTTACGAGCGAAGACCCGGAAGTCGTCGCCGAACTCCTCCTCGCGCGTGCGAAGCACCTTCTCCGCCACCTTGTAGATCTGCTCCTGGAGCTCCTCGCGGGTGACGTTGGTGTTGAACCCCATCTCGAGGTTCAGGTTCTCCTTCACCGCCTTGGTCAGGGCCGGCAGCTCCCAGGTATCGGGATTCTTGGCCGGGGCGTAGGCATCGGTCTGGGCAACGACCACGTCCTCCAGCGCGTCGAACACCATCTCCCGGAAGTCGTCCCAGCTCACGGTGTGCTCGCTGCGGACCTTGACCTTGGTCTTGGGATTCTCGTCGTACTCGACCAGGGCCACCCCGGCGCCGGCGGCCAGGACCCGGCGGCGTTGCTTGTAGATGGTGCGCCGCTGCTGGTTCATCACGTCGTCGTACTCGAGCAGATTCTTGCGGATGTCGAAGTTGTGGCCTTCCACCCGCTTCTGGGCGTTTTCGATCGCTCGGGAGAGCAGCGAGTGCTCGATGACCTCGCCTTCCTGCATCCCCATGCGCTCCATCAGCCCGGAGATGCGCTCCGAGCCGAAGATGCGCATCAGGTCGTCTTCCAGGCTCATGAAGAACCTGGAGGCGCCCGGATCGCCCTGCCGGCCGGCGCGACCGCGGAGCTGGTTGTCGATGCGCCGCGACTCGTGGCGCTCGGTTCCGAGGATGAACAAGCCTCCGGCGGCCAGCACCTCCTCCCGCTCGGCCGCAGTCTGGGCCTGGTACTTCTGGAGCCCCTGCTCCAGCTGCTTCTCCCACTCGGCCATCGCCGCCCGGTGGGTCTCGAGATCGGGCGGATCGCCATCCACGCTGGGGGGCAGCTCGGGCGGCGGACCCACCTCGGCGCGGGCCAGGGCCTCGGGATTGCCGCCCAGGAGGATGTCCGTCCCCCGGCCGGCCATGTTGGTGGAGATGGTCACCGCCCCCTTGCGACCGGCCTGGGCGATGATCTCCGCCTCGCGCTGGTGGTGCTTGGCGTTCAGGACGTGGTGGGGCACGCCCTTCTTCTTGAGGAAGTTCGACACCACCTCGCTCTTGGCGATGGAGACCGTGCCCACCAGGACCGGCTGGCCCTTCTGGTGGAGCGCCTTCATCTCCTCGACCGAGGCTTCGAACTTTTCGCGCTCGGTCTTGTAGACCACGTCGTCCATGTCCTTGCGGACCATCGGACGGTTGGTGGGGACGACGCGAACGTCGAGGTTGTAGATCTTGGCGAACTCCTCGGCCTCGGTGTCGGCGGTGCCGGTCATGCCCGAGAGCTTGGAGTACATGCGGAAGTAGTTCTGGAACGAGATGGTCGCCAGGGTCTGGGTCTCGTTCTCGATCTTCACCCCTTCCTTGGCCTCCACCGCCTGGTGAAGACCGTCGCTCCAGCGCCGGCCGGGCATGAGGCGGCCGGTGAACTCGTCGACGATGATGACCTCGCCCTCTTTCACCACGTAGTCGCGGTCGCGCTTGTAGAGGGTGTGGGCCCGCAGAGCCTGCTCGACGTGGTGGAGGCTCTCGATCTCGCTCGGGTCGTAGAGGTTGGCGACCCCCAGCCGCTTCTGGACCTTCTCCACACCGTCGTCGGTCAGGTTCACGCTCCGGGTCTTCTCGTCGAGCGTGTAGTCCTGGTCCGGCACCAGCCCGGGGATGACCCGGTCGATGCGGTAGTACTCGTCCGTGTTGTCCTCGGTGGGCCCGGAGATGATCAGCGGGGTCCGGGCCTCGTCGATGAGGATGCTGTCCACTTCGTCGACGATGGCGAAGTTGAGCTCGCGCTGAACATAGTCCGACAACCGGAACTTCATGTTGTCGCGCAGGTAATCGAACCCGAACTCGTTGTTCTGCCCGTAGGTGATGTCGCTGCGGTAGGCGGTCTGGCGCTCCGAGTCGTCCAGGTCGTGGACGATGCAGCCCACGCTGAGGCCGAGGAAGTTGTGCAGCCGCCCCATCCATTCGGCGTCGCGGCGGGCCAGGTAGTCGTTGACCGTGACGATGTGGACGCCGCGGCCGGTGAGGGCGTTGAGGAAGCTCGGCAGCGTGGCGGTGAGGGTCTTGCCTTCGCCGGTCCGCATTTCGGCGATGCAGCCCTGATGGAGGAACATTCCGCCAATGAGCTGGACGTCGAAGTGACGCTGCCCGAGCGAGCGTTTGGACGCCTCACGGGCCAGGGCGAAGGCCTCGAAGAGGACGTCGTCCAGCGGGCGGCCGTTGGCCACCTCCTGCTTCAGGCGGGCCGTCTCGCGGGGGAACGCCTCATCGGGTAGGGCCTGCATCTTCGGCTCGAGGGCGTTGATGCGCGCCACCTTCGGCCACGCCCGCTTGAGTTCGCGGTCGTTCTTCGTCCCGATGATTTTCTTGAGGGTCCACTGAATCATGTTGTTCCAGTGCCGATGTAACCACCCCGCGCGTAGGCGCCAGGGCGGGCGGCCGGGAAAACACACCCTCTAGCGGAGGCTTTCCCCGGACGCCAGCCACGCTCCCTCGGGAAGAAGCGGGAGGCGACAGGCGCCCCGATCCGAGTGGTTTGAGGCCTCGGCGGGCCCGGGACCGGTGGTCCCCGACGAGGTGTCTGACATGTCGCGAGGGGCATCTGGCGAGGTCGCCGGCCTGGGCCCCGGTGTTACACAGGCGCCTCGGATGCCTCACACGGTCGATGACGCAGTGGTGCAAGCGGTGCTGGCGCTGAACCCTTGGGTCCAGAGCCGCCCAGAGCCAGAGCGCTTCCAGCTGGCCCTGGCCGGACTGCTCGAGGCCGAGGCCAGCCGGCGCGGCGAACCGGAACCCGTCACCGGCGCCCTCCATGCGACGGCGCTCACCCAGGGGCCCCTGCTCCGCACTGAGTTCGACCTGTCCGTGCACGCCCATTCCGGCTGGGAGGCGGGCGCCGTCATCGCCGATGTGCTGGGGATGATCCACGTCAACCAGGACGCCGGTTTCCCCCTGGGCGACCGCTTCCTCCGCGCCGTCGCCACCGCGCTGGCCGAGGTCTTCCCGACCGCCCGCGTCGTTCGGGTGCACACCGATTGCTTCGCCGCGCTACTGCTCCCCTCGAGCGACCTGGAGCTCGAGGAATCACACCTCGGCCTCGCCCGGACGGCGCTGGAGCGAGCGGTGGAGGCGTTTCAAGCGCGCCATGGGGCGCCACGGCGCCTTCCGGGCTTCACCATCTCCGGGCTTCGACTCCGCATCCTGGACCCCTCGCACTGGCAGGTGCTGGGGCCGCTGCTCTGGGCGGAAATCGAACGGGCGCAGGTGATGACCCGCCGTGGGCTGGGCACTGGTATCCAGCGGCGTGAGTTGCGCCTGGACGGCCGCGTCCCGGGAGCCGGAGCTACTCCTCCAGGATGAACTTGCGCGGGTTCTCCGGGATGCCGTTGACCCGGACCTCGTAGTGCAGGTGCGGGCCAGTCGAACGGCCGGTGTTTCCAACGGCCCCGACCATCTGGCCGCGCTTCACCCGGTCGCCCGTCTTGACCTCGAGCTTGGCGAGGTGGCCATAGCGTGTCTTCACGCCGTAGCCGTGGTCGATGACCAGCACGTTCCCGTAACCACCTTCGAGCCCGGCGAAGATGACCGTCCCATCGGAGGGCGACATCACCTCCTTGCCGTGCGGTGCGGCGATGTCGAGCCCTTCGTGCATCACCCGCTCAGCGGTGTACGGGTCGAGCCGTTGTCCAAAGTCAGAAGTGACCCAGCCTCGGGCCGGCCAAACCGACGGGGTCGAAGCGAGCCTGCTCTTCTGGTCCAGGAAATAGGACTGGAGCTCCTGGAGGCTCTTTTCCTGGCGGGTTGCTGCCTCGCTCAGCTTGTTCAGCTTGGAGGCCAGGTTCTTGGGCGTCTCGCTGGAGACGACCGCCTGGGTGAATTCGGTCTCGGTGCTGGGGGCCGGGGTGACCCCCGGCTCGCCCGCCGTTGGGCCGAGCGCCAGGTTCCGCTGGGGGTCGGACAGCAGGGTCACGGCCCGGAGCTTCTGGTCGAAGCGCTCCACCCGCTCGAGCGTGGCCCCGATGTGCTCCATGCGCTCGCGGATGCTCTTCAGCTGGGTGCGGAGGGTCAGGTTCTCGTCGCGCAGCACCCGGTTCTCGGAGGCCTCCCGCACGAGGGCGAAATAGTGGACCAGCGCTGCCACCGCCACCGCAGCGGCAATGCCCAGGCCGAGGGCGCCGTGGCGCAGAAGGGCCTTGTCGAGCTGAAAGCGCCGGACCGGAGCGTCGTGGTCCGGAACGACGATCAGGGTGATGGTCTTCTTCGCCAAGTTCGGGTTCGCTCCGTCCGCTGCGGTCGGTTACACCCCGGGACACCAAGCAAGCCACATTCCAGCAGGCCTGATCCTGCCTCAGCCTGAGTGTGCGCGGGCAAGCATCGGAGATCTTACAGTGTCAAGAAAGTAAGACCGCCCGACTGTCCACCGGCGATCGGGCTGGTCCGCGTCGCAGGACGCCCCTGGCGTTCGAGGGGGTCGCTCGATAGCCCGGGCCCGAGGCTCCGTCGGCTATGCCGAGGCTCCCTCGCTCACCGCCGCGGCGGCCACGTCGGCCAAGGACTCGGCCTGCACCTGGACAGCCACGACGGTGATGTTGTCGTCCCCGCCCCGCTCGTTGGCCAGATCCACCAGCGTCTTGGGGACGTCGACCAGCGGCACGTGGCGAACCACTTCGAGGATCTCGGTGTCCTCCATCATGTTCGCCAGCCCGTCGGAGCAGAGAATGAACACGTCGCCGGGCTCGGAGAGCAGGCCCATCACGTCGACCTGGACCTCCTCCTCGAAGCCCACCGAGCGGGTGATGATGTTCTTGTACTTGGAGTGCTTCGCCTCCTCGGCGGTGATCATCCCAGCTTTGATCTGCTCGTTGACCAGGCTGTGGTCCTCGCTGATCTGCTGAATCAGGTCTCCGCGGATCAGGTAAGCCCGGCTATCCCCCACATGGGCGAAGAAAGCCTGGTCGTCCTTCATGAGCAGGGAGATGACGGTCGTCCCCATCCCCTTGAGCCGGTCGTCCTCCTGGGCCTTGCTGTAAATGGCCATGCAGGCCCGCTCCACGGCGGCCCGGATGGCCTCCGGCACCGGCGAATCTTGTAGAGGGGTCTGCGCCTCCAGAACCGAGCCTTGACTGGAGCGGGCCTGCCGGAGCTCGATGTCGATGGTCTCCACGGCAATCCGAGAGGCCGTGCCCCCGCCTGCATGCCCCCCCATTCCGTCGGCCACCACGAACAGCTTCAGATCCTCGTCGATCAGAAAGCTGTCCTCGTTGTGGTCGCGCTTGCGACCCACGTCGGTGAGGCCTGCAGCAACGACCTTCAACCGGACCGGAGGTGGCTCGGGCGAGGAAGACACGCTGGCTGGCGATGGTACAGGCGCCGCTCCAGGCCGGGCAAGGATAGCAACCCGTCGCCGACGCCCTAGGGCGAGGCCGGCCGTCGGCCCCGAGAGCCAGTCCCGGGCCGGGCTCCGTCCTCCCCTTCGCGGGCAACGCGCAGCAGCGCCTCCGCAGCGGCGAGGGCTTCGGAGGTGACAACGGCTCCTGACATCATCCGGGCCAGCTCCCGCGAGCGCGGCGCCCCGGGCGCCAGGAACGAGACCGAGGAGGAAGTCCGCCCCCGCACCGAGCTCTTCTCAACTAGCAAATGAACGTCGGCGTGGGCGGCCACTTGCGGCAAGTGGGTGATGCACAGCACCTGACGCCCGGTGGCCACCGTCCGCACCATTCTTCCGACCACATCCGCCACCGCCCCGCTGACCCCGGCGTCGGCCTCGTCCAGCACCACGGTCGGCACATCGTCCGGGCCACCTCGGGCGAGCAAGGTGCGTTTCAATGCCAACCAGAGCCGGGAGGCCTCGCCCCCCGAGGCCACTTTGGTCAGCGGCCGCACCGGCTCGCCGGGATTGGCGGAGAAAAAGAACTCCACTTCGTCCGCGCCGTCGGCCCGGAGGACGTCGCGGGGTGCGAGGGAGACGTGGAACCGGGCCCGCGGGAGGGCCAGGCGCGACAACTCGGCCGACATGCACCGCTCGAGTTGGCGGGCCGCCCGTTCCCGCTCCCGCCGCAGCGCCCGGGCTGCCTCCCAGGCACGAGCCTCGGCAGCAGCCCGTTCGGCTTCGAGGCTGGCGATGCGTTCGCGCCGCGACTCGAGACGGGCGCACTCGGCTCGCAGCTCCTTCAGCCGCCCCGCCAGCCCGGTCACGTCGGTGCCCTGCTTGCGCGCCAGACGTTTCAGCGTATCGAGCCGTTCCTCGACCGTGGCCAGGCGCTCCGGATCTGCCTCCAGTCCATCCAGGTAGCGCTGGAGACCACGGCTGGCCTCGTCCAGCTCGGCGGCCGCGGCGGTGACGGCCGAGGTGGCCGGGCCCAGGTTGGGGTCCACCCGCGCCGCCTGATACAGGATTGACACGGCCCGGCCCACCGCCGAGGTGGCGCCGTCTTCCTCGCCGGCGAGCAGCGCCGCGGCCTCCAGAGCCGCAGTCCGCAGCCGCTCCACCCCCGAGAGCCGACGCCGTTCGGCTTCCAGGGCGGTGTCCTCGCTTGGACCCGGAGCGAAGCGCTCCAGCTCGTCGCGCTGGAAGCGGAGGAAATCGAGCCGGGTCTCTTGCTCGCGGACATCACCGCCCAGCGAGGCGCGTTCGGCATCGAGGGCGAGCAGAGGCGCGTGGCTGCCCCGGTAGGCCTCGAGAGCCGGGCCAACGCTGTCCGAGGCATCCAGGAGCCTCCGGTGGACGCCCGGCTCGAAGAGACCGACCTGGGCGTGCTCTCCGGCGATGTCAACCTCGCTGCGCATGAGCTGGCCCAGGACGCCGACCGAGGCCAGCGCCCCGTTGACGTGGACCTTGTTCCGGCCGTTCCTCCCCACGACGCGCCGGAGCACCACGTCATCTCCCCGGTCCGGCAGCCCCAGCTCCTCCAGCCGTTGGACCAGCGCCGGCCTCCGCTGGAAGACGCCCTCCACGACGGCCTCGTCGGCTCCGGCGCGGATGCAGTCCCCGTCCGCCCGCCCGCCGACCAAGAGCCCCAAGGCGTCCACCAGGATGCTCTTGCCAGCTCCGGTCTCTCCGGTGAGGACGGTCAGGCCCGGACCGAAGACCACCTCGACTTCCTCCACGACCGTGAAGCTCTCGATTCTGAGGGCGAGCAGCACCTGTACTGGACCTCCGTTCAGTAGCTCAGCCTAGCCGAGGAAACCGACACTGCTCAAATATTCAGTTCCGCAAGCAGCCGGCCCCGGATGGCGGTGGGGGGTCAGGCCCCGAGAATCCGGGGGCGGCCCCGGCGAGCCTGCCGCATTGCTCGCCGCTCAGTCCTCGGCGAACAGGGCCTCGATGTCTTCCTGCGAGAGCCCCTCGGCCAGCCCGCCGCCTGGGCCGAGGATGCCCTGGGCCAGCTCCCGCTTGCGCTGCTGCAAGGCCAGGATCTTCTCTTCCACCGTCCCGCGGGTGATCAGCTTGTAGCTGATGACTGCACGGGTCTGACCGATCCGGTGGGTCCGGTCGGTGGCCTGGTCCTCGACGGCTGGATTCCACCAGGGGTCGTAGTGGAGAACGTAATCGGCCGCGGTGAGATTGAGCCCCGTCCCACCGGCCTTGAGGCTGACGAAGAACAGGGGCGGGCCGTCAGGGGCGCTGAAGGCGTCGACCCGGGCCATCCGGTCCCGGGTCCGGCCGTCCAGCGAGACGAAGGGAATACTCCGAGCGGTGGCGTTGGCTTCCAGCAAGCGCAACATCTCGGTGAACTGACTGAACACCAGGGCCCGGTGTCCCTCGGCGATCAGGTCGTCGGTCAGCTCGGCGAATCGCTCCAGCTTGGCCGACCCGGGAAGTGCCGCACTCGGCGGCAGCTTGAGCAGCCGCGGATCGCAGCAGACCTGCCGGAGCCGGAGAAGCGCCGCCAGGATTGAGACCCGGGCACGACGGAACCCGACCCGCTCGATACTCTCGTAAACCTTGGCCCGGCCCTGCTCCAGCACCTCGCGGTAGAGCGCCGCCTGGGCGGCATCCATCTCGCAATAGGCCACCGTCTCGGTCTTGGGGGGCAGGTCCTGCGCCACTTCGGTTTTGATCCGGCGCAGGAGGAACGGCTGGACCCGTCGCCGAAGCCGCTCACGGACCGCCAGATCGGCGCCGATCTCGATGGGCTGCTCGTAGCGCTCGGCGAAGTCCTCCTCGGCTCCCAGGAAGCCGGGCATGAGGAAGTCGAAGATGCTCCACAGCTCGGCGAGCCGGTTCTCCAGCGGGGTCCCGGTCAGAGCCAGTCGGTGGTCCGCCGGGAGGCTCTTGCAGGCCTGCGCCGTCGCCGAATCGGCGTTCTTGATGTTCTGCGCCTCGTCGAGGAGGACGTAGCGCCAGCGCGTCCGGCTCAGCTCGTCGCGGTCGCGCCGGGCCAAAGCGTAGGAGGTCAAGACCAGGTCCGCCCCGGCCATGTCCTCCACCCGCTCCCGGCGATCCTGTCCGTGCCAGACCGAGATGCGCAGGCCGGGGGTGAAGCGCTCCGCCTCGCGCTGCCAGTTGGGGAGAACGCTGGTGGGCGCCACCACCAGCGAGGGCTGAGGTCCCTCGACGTTGCGTGCCTGCTGCAGCAGGGCCAGGGCCTGCACCGTCTTCCCCAGCCCCATGTCGTCGGCCAGGATTCCGCCCAGGCCGTGGCGATGGAGGAACCACAGCCAGGACAGCCCCGCCTCCTGGTAATGGCGCAGCGTCGCCAGCAGTCCCTCGGGCGGGGGGAGGGCCGGAACCCGCGACAGCTCCTTGAACTCGGCGATGGCGGTGCGGGCCCGAGCCTCGAAGCGGGCCTGCTCGCCCAGGACTGACAGAGCATCCAGCGCCCCGGCCTGATAGGGCGGCACCCGTGTCTTCTGGCCCCCGGCGCTCGCTCCTGCCTCTTCCAGCAGGTCAGCGGCGCGGGTCAGCTCCTCCCGGTCCGCTTCGGCGTAGCTGCCGTCACCGAGCGGAACGAAGCGACGGCCGGACTGCAGCCACAGCCGCACCGCTCCCAGGTCCAGAGCCTGGTCGTCGGCCTCGAAGCGGGCGTCCAGCTCGAACCATCCCTGGCTGTCGGTGGCGACGCGAATCCGCGGCCGAAGCTTTCGCCGGACTTTGACCCGGACGGGCCGGGCGATGAACCGTTCCCACTCGGCAGGGAGCGAATCCAGACCGCTGGTCCAGAATGCCACCGCGGCATCCCCGGTAGCGACGTAGACGGCCGAAGGGGCGTCGTAGCGGAAGCCAAGCGCGGTGAGCCGCTGTCCTGCCTCCCGCTCGGCCTGGTCCTGTCGCCGATGGAGCGTCCGTCCCTTCCCCCCGGCCGAGGCGGCGTACCCCAGATGGATGGCGGTGGGCGAGACCGGCACCACCGCGCTTCCATAGCGAGCGGCGAGCTGGGCCCGGACCTGCTCTGGCGAACCTTCCAGCGTGAGCACGAAGGCCGGAGGGCTGTCGTCTTGCACGTCGAGGCCGTCGGCCCGAAGCCGCAACTCGAGCCGGGGCAGGTGTGCCGCAAAGAAGGAGAGCACTCGCTCGAGCTGAGTCGGCGGAAAGGACATGCTCGGCTCACGCGTCCAGGCTCGCCACATGCGCGACGGAAGCTCGGGCTCCAGCGCATAGGCGGTCTGCCCTTCCAGGAGCGACGTGGTCCGCCGGCCCACCAGCAGCATCGAGGTGTCGAACCCGGTGGTCCGGCCATCCGGGAGCTGGAACTCCAGGGTGGCCCGAGCTCCCTCAGGAGTGGTGGCCAGATGAACCTGGGCCCGCGCGGGCTCGGAGGAGAAGACCAGCAAGGTGCCCCGGTAGACGACGCGCCGGGTGCGAAGGAGCGGCAGCAGCTCGGCCACCTCGTCGTCACCGAGAACGAATTTGCCGTCGAAGCGCGCGGCGTGGTGGGCCAGCTCGCTGAGCACCCGCTCGTCGGCCGGAGCCAGCCGGACCCCGGCGGACAGAAAGCGTTTCACCGCGATGGGGCCACCGTCCCTGGCATCCCGCCGGCGGACGTCGAAGAGCCAGGCGCGGCCCGAGCCCCGCGGCTGAGCCGGGGCCAGGCGATAGATGAAGGAGGGCTCGCCGGCAGCGGATAGCCCGAGCCAGGACTCGAGCTTGGCCAGGGCGGGCAGCGGTACCACCTCGGCCCGGTGCTCAGTGGGCCGTTGCTGGTCGTCTCGTTGCTCGTTGGCCGGGGAGCCGCCGGGGAGCCGGGGCGCATCGGCCAGAGCCAAGGCGACGACGTGCTTGCAGTGGGGTCCACCGTACTTGCCCCAGGCCGGGCAGTCGCAGGAGGAACGGACCGGGCCTTCGGGATTCAGCGACACCTCGGGGTGGTAGGTCTCGCCGTTGCTTCCGGCCACGGTGCCCCGGCGGGTCCCGTCGGCCTCGCTCCATCGCTGCACCCGACCTTGCTCGGCGTAGTCACGCCCCTTGCGGAAGGTGGTGTGGGGGACCTCCTCACGAAGCCTGGCGGCAAGTCCGCCCGCTGGAGTGGAAGGTGCAGGGTTGGGCTCAGCTGGAGGTCCCACGGCGAAACTTCAGGGCTAACACGGAAATGCCGACGGCGCCGTGCCATCCGCGTGGCCGTTGCGGCCCTTGCCTGCGCCCGGCTCGCCCGGCTATCGCCCCCGGGCTCGGCATGTCCTCCCTGGCCATCGAGGTCGAACGGCTGGTCAAGCGCTTCGACGACGTCGTCGCCGTGGACGGCATCGACTTTGCCGTGCAGACCGGCACCTGCCTCGGGCTGCTCGGACCGAATGGAGCGGGGAAGACCACCACGGTGGAGATTCTGGAGGGGCTCCAGCAGCCGACCTCGGGCCGGGTGAGGGTGCTGGGCCGATCCTGGGTGCGGGAGCCCGATGCCATCCGGGAGCGGATCGGCGTCGCCCTTCAAGAGACGCGCTTTCACGAGCGGCTGAGCGTGGAGGAAACCATCGCCCTGTTCCGGAGCTTCTACCCGCGGGGCCTTCCGGTGGACCAGGCCATCGCCCAGGTGGCCCTGGAGGAGAAGCGAGGGGCCCGGGTGGGGACACTGTCCGGTGGACAAAGGCAGCGGCTGGCCCTGGCGGTGGGCCTGGTGGCCGACCCGGAGCTGCTGTTCCTGGACGAGCCCACCACCGGGCTCGACCCGGTGAGCCGACGGGACCTCTGGACCATCATCGAAGCGCTGAAGGGCCGCGGCCGGACGGTGGTCCTGACCACCCACTACATGGAGGAAGCGGCAGTCCTTTGCGATGACATCGTCATCGTCGACCACGGCCGGGTGGTGGCCCGGGGAAGCCCGGGGGAGCTGGTGCATTCACTGGGAGGCGAGCAGCTGGTGGAGTTCGTGGCCGACCCGTCGCTTCCGGCGGAGGCGCTGCAAGCCGTGCCCGGGCTGAGCGGACGACGGGAGCGGAATGGGACGGTCTCGCTCTCGGTGCAGGCGCTGCACGAGGCGGTGCCGGCGGTGCTGCGCATTGCCGAGTCGCAGGGAAGTCGGTTGATCCGCTTGTCCACCCGGGCGGCGACGCTCGATGACGTTTTCCTGGCCCTGACCGGACGAAGTCTCGAGGAGCCGGAGGCGCCGGTATGAGTGGCAGGCGTCCCTGGCTGAACCCGCGCTGGCAGCTCTTCGTCTTTCGGCTCCGGGTCCTTCTGCGAGAGCCCTCGGCAGCGTTCTGGGTGTTCGTCTTCCCGCTGCTGATGTCGGTGGCGCTGGGGCTGGCCTTCCGGAACCAGGGCGCAGCGCGGTTGACGGTGGCGGTGGCCGGCGGCCCGGGGCAAGAGGCGGCGTTACGTGCGCTCGCGGCGAGCGAAGGGGTGCAGCCGGAGCCGATGGCCTTGGGCGAAGCCCGGGAGGCGCTCCGGCGAGGGAAGGTCGCGCTGGTGGTGGTTCCCGGTGAACCGCCGACGTTGCTTCTCGATCCAACGCAGCCGGACGGGCGGGCTGCGCGACTGTTCGCCGGCGATGCGTTGCAGCGAGCGGCCGGGCGGACCGATCCGTTGCCGCTGGTGGACGAACGGGTGAGCGTGCCCGGAGCCCGCTACATCGACTTCCTCATCCCCGGGCTGCTCGGGTTCGGGATCATGTCCTCCAGCATCTGGGGGCTGGGGTGGGCGCTGGTCCAGATGCGGATGGGGAAGCTGTTGAAGCGGCTGGTGGCGACCCCGATGCGCAAGCTGGATTTGCTCCTGGCCTTCGCCTGGTCGCGGCTGCTGCTGGCATTCTTGGAGACGCTGTTCTTCATCGGCTTCGCCCGGCTGCTCTTCGACGTGCGGGTGGCCGGGAATCCGGTGACCTTCGTCGGCTGGTCGCTGCTGGGGGCGCTGAGCTTTGCTGGGCTGTCGGCGCTGGTGGCCAGCCGGGCCCAGAACTCGGAGACCGCCGGCGGGTTAATGAACCTGGTCACCTTGCCGATGACCGTGCTCTCGGGGGTGTTCTTCTCGGCCAGCCACTTCCCGGGATGGATGCAGCCGCTGCTGAAGGCACTGCCGCTGACGGCCTTGATTGACGGCCTGCGGGCAGTGGCCATCGACGGGGCGGGAGCGGGCCAGCTGCTCAAGCCGGCGCTCATCCTGGTCGCCTGGGGCGTGGGCAGTTTCGC
>JBKOYI010000120.1:0-19683 GCA_046725335.1 Myxococcota bacterium
CCGACCACCAGCGCCCAGATGTTCCACCTGCTCCGCCGGCAGGCGCTCCGGCCGTGGCGCAAGCCGTTGGTGGTGATGACGCCCAAGAGCCTCCTTCGGAAGGAGGAGGCCTCGAGTCCGCTCTCCGCTTTCACCAGCGGACGGTTTCAGCGCGTGCTTGCCGACCCGTCCCGGCCCGAAGCCGCCCAGGTGCAGCGGCTGCTTCTCTGCAACGGCAAGGTGGCCTACGACCTGCTGGCGGCCCGGGCCAAAACCCAGGATGCGAGCGTGGCCATCGTCCGGGTCGAGCAGTTCTACCCCTGCCCTGCCGAGCAGCTGCGGGCGGAGCTGGCCCGCTACCCGCGCCTCCAGGAATTGACCTGGGTCCAGGAGGAGCCGAAGAACATGGGGGCCTGGACCTTCATGGCCCCCCACTTGACCGAGCTGGCGGCATCGACGAAGCAGCAGATCGCGATCCGGTATGTGGGGCGCGAGGACAGCGCCAGTCCTGCCACCGGGTTCCAGAAGACGCACGAGTTGGAGCAGACGCTGGTGGTGGAAGAGGCGATGTCGCGAGGACAGCCCCATGGCCGTTGAGCTCACCGTCCCGCAGCTAGGCGAATCCATCACCGAGGCGGTGGTGGGGAAATGGCACAAGCAGGTTGGCGAGCCGGTGAAAGTCGACGAGCCGGTGGTGGTCCTGGAGACGGACAAGGTCACCATCGACGTCCCGGCCCCGGCCGCGGGCTCCATCGCCACCATCGCCCACGCCGAGGGCGACAAGGTGAAGATCGGCGACGTGCTGGGGACCATCGCCGACGGTGGAGCGACGGCGGGAGCCTCCGCGCCTGCCAGACCGGCTGCAGCGCCGGCGCCGACGACTCCGGTCGGCGCCCCCGCTTCGACGACTCCAGTCGCCCCGCCAGCTCCAGCGTTCCTGCCGCCCACTCCGGGTCCATCACCTGCCCCGGTCGCCTCCGCCGCTGCGGCAGTTGCTCCTCCGCGCCCACCCGAGGCCCCCGCCCGCGCTGCCCCCTCTGCAGACGCCGGGCGGCAAGCCCCGATGACGCCCGTGGCTCGGGCCATTGCCGATGCCAACGGCCTGGACGTCACCACTCTGCGAGGGAGCGGGGCCTCCGGACGGGTCACCAAGGAAGACGTGCTCACCGTCCTGGAAGGTGGAAGGGCCGCTGCCCCGGCGGTGAGAGCGCCGGCCCCGACCCCCGCCCCCACCGGGCCTCGGCCGAATGCTGCCCGCGAAGAGCGGGTGAAGATGACTCCGCTGCGCCGCCGGGTGGCCGAGCGGCTCCTGGCCGCCCAGTCCAACGCCGCCATCCTCACCACCTTCAACGAAGTCGACATGCAGGCGGTGATGGCGCTGCGGAAGCAGTACCTGGACCGGTTCCAGCAGCGCCACGGCGTGAAGCTCGGATTCATGAGCTTCTTCGTCCGGGCGGTGGTGGATGCCTTGAAGGCGTTTCCGCTGGTCAACGCGGAAATCGACGGCGAGGACGTGGTCCTCAAGCACTACTACGACATCGGAGTGGCCGTTTCCGGGAGCCGCGGGCTGGTGGTGCCGGTGCTCCGGGACGCCGACCAGCTCTCCATGGCCGACATCGAGAAGCAGGTCGCCGAGCTGGGACAGCGGGCCCGCGCCGACAAGCTCACCCTGGCCGACCTCCAGGGCGGAACCTTCACCATCAGCAACGGGGGCATCTTCGGCTCGATGCTGAGCACGCCCATCCTCAACCCGCCCCAGACGGCCATCTTGGGGATGCACAATATCGTCGACCGGCCGGTGGTCCGCGATGGACAGATCGTGGTGCGGCCGGTGATGTACCTGGCGCTCAGTTACGACCACCGGCTGATCGACGGCCGGGAGGCAGTGCAATTCCTGGTGCGGATCAAGGAGTGCATCGAGGATCCGGAACGGCTGCTCCTCCAGGTCTGATGGCGAAGAACGGCCGGCCGGCGGCCTCCACCCTTCCGAGGCGTCGTTCTCGAGGTGTCAAACACTTCGTCTTGTGACGCGTCGCGCCAAGCAGAAAGGCGCTCGCCTCCCTGCTGAGAGGGCTTGTCAGGTGGCTGCAGCCTGCGCAGAATTTTCGGCCGTCCTCCACACTTTCAGCCTGGAGACCACGCGGCGCTTCCCGCCGCCGTGAGACAGCAAAGCGAGACGCATGGCAACCGGTACCGTGAAGTGGTTCAACGACGCGAAGGGCTTCGGCTTCATCACACAGGATGGCGGGGGTGAGGACGTGTTCTGTCACCACACAGCCATCCAGACCGAAGGGTTCCGGACGTTGGCCGAGGGGCAGAAGGTGCAGTTCGACGTAACGCGTGGTCCCAAGGGACTGCAGGCGCAGAACGTCCGGCCGATCTAAGCGGCCCAGGCTTTCGATGCGTCAAGAGGCCCAGGGCGCAGGGTGGCCCTGGGCCTTCTCACTGCGGGCCGCCCGCCGAACCGCGCCGCCTCGCCGAGGCGCTGGAGGTGGCCGGAGCTGGCTCGAGCAGGTGGGTACGGAAGAAGTCCGCGGTTCGCCGCGAGAGGGACTCGAGGACCACCGGATCGGCCACCATGTGGGTGAAGCCGCTCAGGGGAAGAAATTCGTGAGGGCGACCGGCTCGGAAGAGGGCGTCGGAGAGCTGCAACGAGTGCAGGAAATAGACGTTGTCGTCGGTGGTCCCATGCACCAGGAGCAGCGGACGTTGGAGATTCCCGGCGATCGGGAGCAGCGAGTTCTTGGCGTAGACCCCGCCCGCCTCGTCGGGCAGGCCCAGGTATCGTTCGGTGTAGAAGGTGTCGTAGTTGCGCCACTCGGTCACCGAGGCACCCGCCACGGCGACCCGGAACAGGTCGGGCCGCTTAAGCACCGCCAGGGACGACATGAATCCGCCAAAGGACCAACCGGTGATGCCCACCCGGCTCAGGTCCACCTCTGGCACCTGCTGGGCCAGGAGCTGTAGGGCCGCCACTTGATCGTCGAGGATCACCCCGGAGAAGTCCTTGCGGATCGCCCGTTCCCAGGCTCTGCCCCGCCGGGGAGTGCCTCGACTGTCGAAGGCCACGACGAGGAATCCCTGATCGGCCAGCCACTGGTCTTTGAGCAGGCCGGTGAGGCTGGACTGGACCATGTTGTGGTGGGGCCCGCCGTAGACCGAAACGATGGTGGGAAGCTTCTGGCCCGGCCTGGCATCGCGCGGACGCAGCACCACTGACCAGAAGCCCTGCGACCCCAGCTTCCGATACTCCGGAACCGCCGGCCGGAGCGGGGTGGCGTGGGTCGCCGGGAGCTCGCCCAACCGTCGACCGCCGCGATCGTAGACTTCCCAGGTCGGAAGCGTGCTGGGCGTCTGGACGCTGAGCAGCCGCGTGGGACCGGATTCAGCCAGCTTGATTCCCTGCAACAGCCGCTCCCGGGGCTTGCCCATCACCCGCTCGGGCGGAGCGCCTTCCCGCACCCGCATGGCCACCAGATCCGGCGACTCGGGACTGGCCAGGTAGTAGAGAGCTCGCTCCGAGCCATCGAAGCTGGCCAGCTCGACCAGGTGCTGATCTGGACCCACCCAGGTGCCCAGGCGGCGGCCATCGGCGGCGTGAAGCACGGCTTCGGGGGCCCCGTTCCGCTCGGTGACCCAGAAGAATGCCGAGCCGTCGGGAAGCCAGAGCGGCATCGCCTCGCCGCGCCGGCCGCCGACGGAGTGGAGGTTGAGCCAGGCCGGATCCTCTTCCTCCAGAAGCGGGCTGGTGCGCCCGGTCTTGGGATCGACCGCCAGGAGCACCGCGTGCTGCTGGGGCCGGTCCATCACGTAGATCGTCAGGGCGCCCTGATCGGGCCATTGCACCTGGGTGAGGTAGGGATAGCGCTCGGCGTCCCACTGGACCCAGATCGTCTTCCCCCCGGCGGCGCTGACCAGGCCCAGCCGGACCTTGGCGTTGGCTTTTCCGGGCCGCGGATAGGCCAGCTGCTGGAAGGGCCGCTCCGGGTGCGCCGGGTCCCCCAGGGTGAATGTCTCCACCCCGCGGGTGTCAGCCTCCTCGTAGGCGAGCTGCTTTCCATCCGGGCTCCACCATGTTCCGACGAAGCGGTCCATCTCCTCCTGGGCGACGAATTCGGCCAGGCCATGCGTCAGTCGCTCCGAGCCACCTTGGGTCAGCTGCCGCTCCCGGCCCGATCCCAGATCCAGCACGTGCAGGTCCCAGTCCTTGATGAAGCTGAGCAGGGTTCCATCGCGCGAAAGGGTGGGGTCCAGGACCCCGGTGGGAGCCAGCACTCGGACCGTCTTCTCCGCAGGCGCCCCGACCAGGAGACCGGCCACGTCCACCAGGTAGAGCCGCTCGGAGAGCACGGTGATGAGGTTCTTGCCGTCGTCGGAGAGGGCGTAGTGCACGAAGCCGCGTCCGCTCACCCGCCTCCGCTCCAGCTGGGCCCGCTCGGCGGCGCTGAGCTGCTGGGCCGCCCCTCGAAGAAGGGTCTCCGCCGAGAGCAGCTCGCGGGTCTGGCCGGTGGCGACGTCGAAGACGTAGAGCGCTTGCACCGGCGAGGTGGGCGGGCTTCTCAGAAAAAAGACGTGCGCCCCACTCCGGTCCATCTGAACGGAGTTGGGGATGCCGTTGCGGAAGTCGCGCGTCTCGGCGAGCTGTCGGAGGACGGGGTCTGGAGGAGCAGTGGGCGTCACGGCGAGGAGGGCGAGCAGTGCGGGCACGAGCATGGGGCGCCCCCTCCTACCCCAGGCCCGAGCGGGCGGGGAACCGCCCCCACGGCCTTCTTCCCTGGCAGTCCTCATATCGGTCAATCTGGTCCGGGAGGTCGAGATCGGGGAGCGGGCATGCCGCGCGCGTGGATGATCGGA
This sequence comes from Myxococcota bacterium, assembly GCA_046725335.1. GTDB lineage: Bacteria > Myxococcota > Myxococcia > Myxococcales > Myxococcaceae > RPRB01. The sequence goes on from JBKOYI010000120.1 coordinate 4,834, forward strand.
TTCCCGCTGGTCGCCCTGCTGCTCGGCCTGTTCGTGGGCGGGGTGGTCGGGCCGCGCCTTCGAATGCAGCGCCTGCAACAGGAAAGGGAGCGGGCGGAAAAGGAGCATCTGTCCGCGCTGGGGAAGTGCCTGAAGCTGAGCGGCTGGACGCTCGCCCGGGCCGCAGACGGCGGCGTTCTGGTTCGGGCCGAGGTGGTGGCGGGGCGTGACGGCCGGCTGGCACTCGACGCGCACGCCGACCAGGGCAACGAGGAGGTCCTGGTCCCCGAGGTTCAGACGACTCGGCTTCTCCCCGTCATGGTCAAGGCAGGCGAGCCAGCCACGCTGGAACGGCCGCTCAGGCGCGTCCGGCCGGGCGACCCGGACGCCTTCATCCTCCGCATCAGCTGCCGTCCACCTGGTCCGCGCGGCATCTTCGGGGTGGTGGAGTACAGCTCCGGGGTGCAGCACGAGGGGACCGACGGATTCGGCAACGTCGTCCGCCCGCTCCCGCCCCAGGGGCGTTCATCTGGTGGGCTTCTCCGGCGGTGATTCGAGGCGCGCTTATGGCCGCAATGCCGCGACGCCGGACACGTTTCCCGGCCCCCGTAAGCGAACCACGACTGGTGGCTTCGCTTCGGCTTTCTCGAGCAGCACCGAAGCCTCGCGCGCCGAGTGGACAGGTTGTCCGGCCACCTCGACGATGACCAGCCCGGGTCGGAGCCCGGCTCGGTCGGCGGGAGAGTTCGGTTCGACCGAGAGGACCACCGCCCCGGCGCCGCGCAGTCCCACCGCCCGGGTGACCTCGGGGGTGAGCTCCCCGAGCTCGATCCCCAGGCGGGCCGGCGCTCCTGGCTCGACGGTCTGAATCGGCGGCTCGAGGGGTCCGGTGCCCTCCAGATCGGTCCGTTCCCCGAGCCGGACGGTCACGGTTCGCTGAGATCCGCCGCGGACCACTCCCAGCTCCACCGTATCGCTCGGCCGATGGAGCCCGACCATCCGGGTGAGGGCTCGGGCCGACTCGATGGGGTGCCCATCGACCGACACCAGGATGTCGTCGGCGGAAATGCCAGCCGCGCGAGCTCCGGAACGAGCGGTGAAGCCGTTGACCACTGCCCCGTGACGACCGGGCAGACGCAGGGCGGTCGCCAGCTCGGGGGTGAGGTCCTGCAGATAAACGCCCAGCGCCCCCCGGGTGATCCCGCCCGACCGTTCCAGCTCTGGCAGGAGAGCCCGGACCAGCGACGAGGGCACGGCGAATCCGATGCCGGTCGCGTTTCCGGCGATGGCGGTGTTCACTCCAACCACCTGACCGTGCATGTCGAACAGCGGGCCGCCCGAGTTACCCGGGTTGATGGCGGCGTCGGTCTGCAGGAACTCGTCGAAGGGACCCGCCCCGAGGTCGCGAGACGTGGCGCTGAGGATTCCCAGCGAGACGCTGGTTGACAGCCCGAACGGATTGCCGATGGCCAGAAGCCAGTCGCCGACCTTCAGCCGGGTCGAGTCTCCCAAGGTGGCCACTGCCAGGTTCCGGGGCGGGGCCCGCAGTCGCAAGAGCGCAAGGTCCGTCGGGCCGTCACGACCGACCAGGTCAGCCTCCAGCTTCCGGCCGTCCTCCAGGGTGACGGTGATGGATCGCGCTCCCCGGACGACGTGATTGTTGGTGAGGACCAGGCCCTTGGCGTCCACCACGAAGCCCGACCCGGCCCGCTTCTGGGTCGGGACCGTGCGGCCACGACGACTGCCGAAGAAACGCTCGTGACCCGGTGGGAGGCGGCGCTGCCCCTCGGGAGACAACTGGGTGGGGGCAGCCTCGATCTCGAGACTGACCACGGTGGGACTGACCCGATCCACCAGCGGTGCCAGGGAGGGGAGTTGGACTTCTGGTACCTGAACGGTAGCGCTGGAGAGACCGATTGGGGCTCCGGCGGGCGGCGAGGACCCACCGGTTCCCGGCGCCTTCACCGGCTCGGACCGCCGCGAGCAGGCGACCAGCGCCAGGAGCAGCAGAAGTGTGGTCCGACCCATCGAGCTCCCCATCGAACACCGCGGAATGGCGGCACGCAATACGGACCAATCCGCGGACAGGGGAGTAGAAACAGTGGCGATGCGCATCCGCCCCGCAAACGAAGACGACTCCCCGGCCATCTGGGCCGTGCTCGAGCCCATCATCCGCGCCGGTGAGACCTTTGCCCTTCCCCGCGACATGTCAGAGCGCGACGCCCTCACCTACTGGCGGGCCCCCAGGCACGAGGTCTTCGTCGCCGAGGACGAGAAGGGCTCGGTGCTCGGCAGCTACTTCCTCCAGGCCAACCAGCTGGGCGGCGGCGCCCACGTGGCCAATTGCGGCTATGCCACCGCGCCTCGGGCCAGGGGCCGCGGCATCGCCCGGGCGATGTGTGCCCATTCGCTCGAGCACGCCCGGCAGCGGGGTTTCCGGGCCATGCAGTTCAACTTCGTGGTGAGCACCAACGACCGAGCAGTCCGGCTATGGGAGAGCTTCGGCTTCCAGCCCGTGGGACGGCTCCCGCGAGCCTTCCAGCACCCCGAGCTGGGCGAAGTCGATGCCCTGGTGATGTTCCGGCAACTTTGAGAAATCCTGTCAAGAAAGCCGTTTCAGCACCCCACCGAGCAAGTCGATGATCTGCTCGATCTGCTGCTTCTCGATGATCAGGGACGGTGACAGGGCGATGGTGTCTCCGGTCACGCGCACCAGCAGCCCGGTCCGGAAGCACTCCACCAGCGTTTCGTAGCCCCGGGCCCCAGGCTGACCTGGGCGAGCCTCCAACTCCACCCCCGCCACCAGCCCGAGGTTGCGGATGTCGATGACCCGCGGCAACCCGCGGAGTGAATGGACTGCCTCCTCCCAGAACGGGGCCAGCGAGGCGGCCCGCTCGAAGAGCCCCTCCTGCCGGTACAGCTCCAGGGTGGCCAAGCCAGCGGCACAGGCCAGGGGATGGCCGGAGTAGGTGTAGCCGTGGAAGAACTCGATGCCCGACGGGACGGCATTGACCACGGAGTCGTAAATCCCGCGCCGGACCACCACCGCACCCATCGGCACCGCTCCGTTGGTGATGCCCTTGGCGAGCGTCATCATGTCCGGCTGGACGCCGAAGTAGATCGCACCGAACGCAGAGCCCAGACGGCCGAAGCCAGTGATGACCTCGTCGAAGACGAGCAGGATGCCGTGCCGGTCGCAGATGGCGCGGAGCTTCTCGAGGTAGCCACGGGGCGGAACGAGCACGCCGGTCGACCCGGCGACCGGTTCGACCACCACCGCGGCGATGGTCCTGGCTCCTCGCTCGGCGATGATCCCTTCCAGCGCCTCGGCCAAATGCGCGCCCCAGGCGGGCTGGCCGCGGGTGAAGGCGTTGTGAACGAGATCGTGGGTGTGTGGCAGATGATCGACCTGGGGCAAGAGCTGGGCAGCGAAGGCCTTCTTGTTGATCTCGATGCCGCCCACGCTGATGCCGCCAAACCCTACCCCGTGGTAGCCGCGCATCCGGCCCACGAAGCGCACCCGTTCCGGTTCCCCGCGGGCCTGGTGATAGGCCAGGGCAATCTTCAGCGCGGAATCGATCGCCTCGGAGCCGGAGTTTCCGAAGAAGACGTGGTCCAGGTCGCCGGGAGCGAGTGCCGCCAGCCGTTGGGCCAAGGCGAAGCTCGCCGGATGCCCCATCTGGAACCCTGGGGCAAAGTCTAGAGTGGCGGCCGACTTCTGGATGGCCTCGACGAGGGTGGGTCGGCAGTGGCCCGCGTTGACGCACCAGAGCCCGGCCGTCGCATCGAGGATGGTCCGCCCCTCGAGGTCGCGATAGTGCATCCCCGAGGCGGTGGCCAGCAGTCGGGGCGCGCGTTTGAAGGCGCGGTTGGCCGTGAAGGGCATCCACAGCTCTTCCAGGGAGAGCTCATCGGGCATCAGCGGAACGGCTGAGGCAGCCATGCCTCCCAGACTCGCCCCTCACCCGCTGGGAGACAAGCCCTGCTGGAGGAGAGCTTCTTCAGGGAATGATGACCAGCCGGATTCCTCCCGAAAACCACTCGTGGATGGACTTGTTCGTGATGTCAAACGTCTCCGAGGCGCCGCCTCCGCTGGCCGAGAAAGAGCTGTACTGCCCGATGGAGAAGCCGACCCAGGGTCCGAGCTTGAACAACGGACCGAGCGCAAAATCGATCCCCACTTGAAGGTTCCCGAATTCCCATCCACTCAGCGAATAGGACCCGCCCCCGCCGCCTCCGCTCAGGCCAACCCTCAGCGATTCGTACCCCGACCCGATTCCGACCCAGGGATCCGTTCCAACGTTTCCAAGTGGGTGCCAGTGGGCCTGGCCACCGAAGCGCAACGTACTGGGCGAGCAGCTGTACCCGGTGGGGCAACGTGCGGCGTCGGTCGAGCCCGCGAAGCCGTACGAGAAATAACCGCCAAGGAAGACGACCCCGGAGACTCGCGCACCGACCTCGAGTTGGATGGGGATGGTGAATGAGCTGTAGTCATTGACCGATCCGCTCGCGTCCACGCCGGAGGCCGAACCAAGGGGAATCCCGAACCCCGCCCGGACGGCCGCCTCGAAGCGGGTGGCGCTGGGGTCACGTTCCCCACCGGAGGCAGCAGCCGCTGGCGCGGGCGCCCCTGCAGTCGCCGATGCACCCGCTGCTCCAGCAGCCGTTTCGGGAGCGCTTGCCACCGGCGACCTGGCCCCGGGACCGCGAGTCACCTCCACCGCTCCAACGGCCGAACCCCCGGCAGCAAATCCGGCCAGGAGCCCCAGGGCCTCGGTCGATGGCGCGCCCTGCTCCAGCTTGACCCGCCCCTCGCGGACGTCGCTCCCCGACGCGTCGCTCGAAGTCACGACCACGAATGTGTCGGAGTCGACGCTGTCGGTGTGAACGCCGTAAGCCCGTGACGTTGCGGTTGCCTTGGCCACCCGGGCCAGCGCGGCCCGAGGGTCGGTCGCCTCCACGCACGGGCCGCCCTCCGGGAAGACCGCGCCATCCACTGCGGCGCTCAGCTCGACCGGCGGCGAAGGCACGGTCACCGAGCGCACCACCCCGCGATGCCCCCAGTCGGCCTCCACCCGATACTCACCGGCCGGCACGCGTAGCGCCACTGGTCCAACACCGACCCGCTTTCCACCGACGTAGACGGGCTTTCCGGGCGGCGCGGTGGTGACCTCGAACCGAACGGTGGGGCGTTTCTTGGCCGCCTTGCGGATCGTGTCGGCGAAGCGGCGGAAGGAAGGCGGGTAGAGGCTGGTGTCCGGGCGATAGTCCGGCTCGACCCGGAAGATGCGCTGGAGCGCGGACTCGGCCGCGGCCTTGTCCGTCTTTTGCTGGACCTGGGAGAAGAGCGTCAGTGCATCCCGCTCCGCCACCCATCGGGCCTCGGAAGGGGCGATGCGGGCCACGTCGTCGAGAGCGGCCCGGAGAGTCCTGAGCGCCTCGCCGGGGCGGTCCGAGTAGAAGTCGCTTCGGGCAGAGGTCACCGCGGCGTTGATCGCCGAGACCGTCTTGTCGCTGAAGCCACCGAACGGTCGGGCCGTCTCCGCCTCGGATTGCACCGCCGCACCCATTTTCTGGGCCAGTGCGCTCCGGAAGCTCCGGGCCGCAATTCCGCTTGCCGCGTCACAGGTCCCCACCGCCACGACGGCGACGCGGTCGGGATCGGCGGCAAGAGTGGGAAGGCCGGCCAACAGGAGCGCGCAAGGCACCCAGCAGATCGATCGTGACAATCTCCCCTCCGTGTTGCCCGATCCTATCCCGAGGCTGGCTCCGGAGGTGTGATCTCGACGTTGCCCGCAGGTCGGGCAAGGGTCTCCACCCGGTGTGAGGCAGTGCCTACAGAGCGCATCACTCGGTGCTGGCCCAACGCGGCTTGAAAGCGAATTCGGCCACGACACCTGTCACGCCCAAGACCAGCACCACGGGGGACCAGAAGCCGAAGACGCTCTCGAACGGCGAGGGACTTGGCTCGACGAGTGTCGCCGCTGCGAGGTTGAGTACTGCCACCATGGCTGCAAATGTCAGGGCGGCTGTCAGCGGATCGTAGGCACCGGGCAAGCGGGAGTAGTGCCACGCGACCAACGCAAAGATGGTCGCAACGACCAGCGCGTGGGCCACGAGCCCGATGGTCAGGCTCGTTGTCCAGAGGAGAGGCACCATCGTCGCTGCGCAGAGTCCCCAGCCGACGAGCCCGTGCGCGAGGAGACGAAAGATGCCTCGACCGGGCTCGGAAACCTCGGGCCCCGCGCGAGCTCTCAGCAGCGCCTGTGCAATCCGAGGCGCCGATGGCTCGCTCTTATTCAGGTCATTCGCGCTCAGTTTTCGCATTGGCTTCACCTCGCAAAGAGACCGAGGCATCACGCGTGCCACAAGCCAAGAGGTCTTCCCCGCGGGCGGTTCGGCGCGGACGGCCCAGCGCTCGGGAGATCACTCGCAAATCGTGCGCTCGGTCATGAGTTGAGGTGCACGATTTGCGACCCTGTCGCGGCCGGCCTGCCGTCCTTTCGCTCCGCCATGAGCTGACGGTCCCCGGGTGGAGCATCGCGGTCGGCTCGGCGTTAGGCACGACCATGGCCCAAACACTCCTCATCGTTGGCATCAAGGGACTGGGGCGGGCGGTCGCGCTGCACTTCGCCCGAGAAGGCTGGCGCGTCCTCGTCGCCTCACGCACGGCACGCGACGTCGAGGCGCTCGCCGGCGAGGTGACCGCAGCCGGTGGGCAAGGCGTCCCCGTGGTCTGCGACTTGCTGCGGCCGGAGACCCTGGCACCCCTGCAGAGCGAGAACCTCGATCTCGTTGTGGCCGCTCAGACTTCCGGTGGTCGGTTCGGTTCACTCCCTTTCCTGGAGATCCCCGATGAAGAGCTGGGGCAGGTCCTGAATGCCTACGTCCAGGGGACCTGGAACCTGCTCAAGGCCGTCGGTCCGGCCCTGCTCGCGCGGGGCCGTGGGACGTTCGTTCAGATGGGGACCTCCTCCGGCATTCGCACCCGGGAGGGGTTTGCGGCCTTGGGCGCGGCACAGCACGGACTTCGCGCTCTGGTGCAGGTGGCCGCTCGAGAATGGCGGCCGCGGGGTGTCCACGTTGCCTATCTGCCCATCGATGGACCCATCGCCAGCGAGCGCTCGAGCCAGTATGGCTTGCCGGCGGAGCGGCTTCTGACACCGGCCGCCATCGCCCGGGCCTGCGCCTTCTTGCACGCCCAGACGCCGGATGCCTGGACCCATGAGCTGGTGCTTCGGCCCGCCGCCGGAGAGTGGACGGCGCCCACCTAGGGTTGAGCGCGCCAGAGTCAGGGCTCCTCTCGCCAGGCGGAAAACAGTGCCGACGCCTCCGAGGCGGCGCAGGCGATGAAGTCCGCGCACCGGCAGCATTCACCGTGGCATGCTCGATTCCGTCGATGCGCTCCCCCGCCCTGCGCACGCTGCTGCCGGCCCTGCTGGTCGTCGTCGCCTGCGACGGCTGCCCGGGGCGGTCCTCCGGTCCCAGCGCAGGCTCGGGCACCCGCGCACCGACCGGCGCAGCTTCAGCCATCACGGTCACGATGGCCTACGGCAGCGAGAAGAAGACCTGGCTCGAGGAGCAGCTCCGGGGCTTCGCTGCCTCCAACCCCAGGACGGCCGCGGGCCACCCGGTGCGCGTGGAGGCGCGGGCCATGGGGAGCGGGGAAGCCCAACAGGCCATTCTGAGCGGCGACTTCCGGCCGGTCGTCTACAGCCCTGCCTCGGGCGCCTATGTCACGCTCCTCAACGAAGCCTGGCTGCGCCAGCCTGGACGAACCACTCCGGTGTCGCCCCCGGGGGAGCCGGTGGTCCTTTCTCCCGTCGTCATCGCCATGTGGCAGCCCATGGCCGAGGCGCTGGGATGGCCCTCCAAGCCGCTCGGCTGGGCCGACATCCTCCGGGTGAGCTCCAACGCCGCCGGCTGGGCCGCTTTCGGGCATCCGGAATGGGGCCCGTTCAAGCTGGGCCACACCCACCCCGAGTTTTCTTCTTCCGGGCTGCTCTCTGTGCTGGCCGAGGCCTACGCAGGGGCCAAGAAGACGCGAGGGCTCACCGCCGAGGATCTGGCCGGCTCCGGCGTCCGCAAGCTGATGTCCCAGGTCGAGGCCTCGGTGGTCCACTACGGAAAGTCGACCGGCTTCTTTGCCGACAAGCTGGTGGACCGGGGCCCGGGTTACCTCTCCGCCGCCATCCTCTACGAGAATCTGGTCATCGAATCCCGCGCCAAGCCCTCGGGAAATCCGCCGCTGCTTGCGCTCTACCCGGTGGAAGGGACGTTCTGGGCGGACCACCCCTTCAGCGTGCTTCAGGGTGACTGGGTCACGGCCGAGCAGCGAGAAGCAGCCGGCATGCTGCTGGCTTTTCTCAAGAAGAGGCCGGCTCAGGAACGCGCCCTGGCGCTTGGTTTTCGGCCCGCCGACACCCAGATCGCCATCGGTCCCCCGGTCGACAGCGCCCATGGAGCCGACCCCAAGCAGCCCCAGACGCTGCTTGAGGTTCCCGACGGGGCGACCCTTCAAGCGCTCATCGAGACCTGGCGTCTCAACAAGCGCCCGGCCGACGTCACCCTGGTCATCGACACCTCGGGCAGCATGCGCGGCAGACCGCTCGACGAGGCCAAAACGGGGGCCAAGTCCTTCCTCGACAACCTCGGGCCCCGAGACACGGTGGGGCTGCTGTTCTTCGACAGCCGCGCCTACCCGGTCTTCGGGCCCTACGCGCTGGGCGAGGGAAAGCCCAAGCTGGTGGCCCGCATCGACCAGGCCTTCGCCAAGGGAGGCACCGCTCTCTACGACGCGGTGGCCGAGGCCTACCGACAGCAGCAGCTACGCGCCCGTTCGGATCCCAAGCGCATCCACGCCCTGGTGGTGATGACCGACGGACGTGACGAGAACAGTACCGCCAACACACTGGAGCAGCTGAAGCAGCTCCTCGGGCACGACGAGGAGGGAACCGGGGTCAAGGTCTTCACCATCGCCTACGGCGAAGGGGCCGATCCCAAGACGTTGGCCGACATCGCCGAAGCTGGCCATGGGACCACGGCCAAGGGTACGGCGCAGAACATCGTGCAGGTGTATCAGGACATGGCCTCCTTCTTCTGACCCCCGATGCCCTCGCGCCTGCAGAGAGCCACCCGCGATCGGCCGGTGGGAAAGGTCATCGCCAAAGCGGTCGCCGGCCCGGTCAACCTCGCCGTTGCCGGAGCCAGCGCCCTGGGCGGCTTCTTCCTTCACAGCTGGCCCATCGCTGCGCTGGGCGCGCTGGCCTACGCCGCGCTGGTAGCCTGGGACCTGGTCACCCCGGATTTTTGGAACAAGGTTTCCGCCGGAGAGCTGCTCCCGCCCTCACGGCTTCCCAAGCCGGAGGATGTGAAGGATCCGGCGGTTCGATCGACGGTGCGTGAGCTGTGGGTCGCCCGGGGCGAGCTGGCCCGGGTCATCGCCGAAGCCAGCCCCCAGGTGCGCGGCTACGTGGGGATGATCGTCGCTTCCCTGGGCCAGCTCGAATCCCATGCCGCGGAGCTGGTGCAGCGGGCCGACCTCCTGGGCCGCTACCTGGCCACGGTGAGCCCGGGGGTGGTGGAAACGGAAGTTGCCCGACTGCGCGCCGAGTCGGTGGCCACTGAAGATGCGCAGGCGCGGGCGCAGTTCGAACAGGCGCTCTCCTCACGGCAGGAGCAGCTCCGAGCGCTGGAGGACATCAAGGATGCCCGTGACCGGGTGAGCGGCACCCTCTCCAAGGTCGTCGCCGCGCTGCAGGCCCTCCCGGCCAAGGTGGTGCGGATGCAGGTGATGGATGCCGAGTCACTCGACGCGGTCTCGGGTGACGTGAACCGTGAGCTGGACACGCTCAACAACGAAGTGTCCGCCTTCGAAGAGACGCTGCGCATGCCAGCTCTGGAACCGGTGCGCGCCCAGTCCTGAGGACCTGACATGCGGAGCAAGGCACTGATCCTCGTCCTCTTCCTTGCTGCCATCGCAGGAGTGGTGTGGCTGGCGCAGCGACATGGGGCGCTGAACTTCCCCGGCAGCGCGTCGACGTCGGGCGCGGCTCCCGGCGCTCCACCTGGGGCACGGGTGACAATCACCTTCCTCTACACGACGGAGAAGCGCGACTGGGTCGAGGCCGCCGCCGAGTCCTTCCGAGCCAAACACCCCGACGTGGATCTGAGGCTGGTGGGCCAAGGTTCTCTGGAATCGGCTCAAGCCATCCTCGATGGGAAGGCGCAACCCACGGTCTGGACGCCGGCCGACTCCCTCGTCCTCGGTCTGCTCGAATCCGATTGGCGGACGAAGAACGGGACAGCCCTCTTCGGGACGGGTGAGGATGCACCGTCGCCGCTGGTGATCTCGCCGCTGGTCTTCGTCGCCTGGGAAGACCGGGCGGAGGTGCTGGCCAAGTTGGGTGGCGGCCGGATCGGCTGGAAGGCGCTCCATCAAGCGCTGGCGGCGGACCAGGGTTGGCCGTCGATCGGCGGAAAGGCCGAATGGGGCTTCGTCAAGCTGGGCCACACCGATCCGACCCGGAGCAACTCCGGCCTCCAGGCGTTGGTCTCGATGACCGACGAGTACTACGGCCGGACGCAGCTGGCGGTCGGGGATCTCCTCGACCCCAAGTACCAGGCTTGGGTGAAGACCATCGAGCGCGGAGTGACACGCTTCGAGTCGTCCACCGGCATCTTCATGACCGACATGGTTCGTTTCGGTCCCTCGAAGTACGACATCGCGGTCGTCTACGAAAACCTGGCTGTCTCGCAGCTGGAGAACGCCCAGGGACGGTGGGGAAATCTCAAGCTGTACTACCCGGCGCGAACAGTGTGGAGCGACCATCCCGCCGCGGTGCTCCAGGCGCCGTGGGTGACCGACGACCAGCGAAAGGCGGGGCGCGCCTGGCTGCAACACCTCCGCTCCCGGCCGGTCCAGGAACAAGCGCTGCGGCTCGGTTTCCGTCCGGCGGACCCGGCCGTGCCGCTCAAGAATCAGGATCCCGCCAATCCTTTCAATCGGCTGGCGCCCTACGGTTTGCAGCTGGACCTCCCTCCGGCTGCGCCTCCACCCGACGGAGCGGTGGTGCGCAATCTTCTTTCGATGTGGAGCCGGATCGTTCCTCGCAACCCCTGAAGGAGGTCGGCAACTTGGTCTCCCGACGCGTCTTCCTCTCCTCGGCAGTGGTCGCTCCCTTCGCCGGGGTGGCTGCCGCAGAGCGCTCCTCTCAACCGGTTGGAAATCGACCGGTGGCGGTCGCTTCGGCGAACGGCATCAAGGCGGTGGAGCTGGCCGTCCAGCGGATGCGCTCCGGTGCCGATCCGCTCGATGCCATCATCGCCGGGGTCAACCTGGTCGAGGACGATCCCAAGGACATGAGTGTCGGATACGGCGGCATCCCCAACGAGGAGGGAGTGGTGCAGCTCGACGCCTGCGTGATGCACGGCCCGACGGCCCGGGCGGGGGCAGTGGCTTCACTGGAAGGCATCAAGAATCCCAGCCGGGTGGCCAAGGTGGTGATGGAGACCACCGACCACATCCTTCTGGTTGGCCTGGGGGCCAGGCGCTTTGCGGAGATGAACGGGTTCCCGGTGGAGAACCTCCTCACCGACAAGGCCCGCAAGGTGTGGCTCTACTGGAAGCAGAACCTCTCGGCCAAGGACAAGTGGCTGGAGCCCGATCTCTCCAAGCTCGACCCCGAGGTTCAGGAGTTCATCCAGGAATACGGAGCGGACCCGTTCCGGGATCCCCGCAGCCACGGCACGGTTCATCTGTCGGCCGTGGACGGTCGGGGCGATCTGGCCGGCTGCACCAGCACCAGCGGGCTGTTCTTCAAGATGCCGGGTCGGGTCGGCGACTCGCCTCTCATCGGCGCGGGCTGCTTCACCGACAACGCGGTGGGCAGCGCCGGGTCGACCGGGCGAGGCGAGGCCAACATCCTCATCGCCGGCGGACATTTCATCGTCGAAAGGATGCGTGCCGGGCGCACACCGAGAGAGGCCTGTGTCGACGCGCTGAAGCGCATCGCCGAGACGACCAAGGAGAAGCGCCTCCTCGACGCGCGGGGTCGCCCGGCGTTTCAAATCCGCTTCTACGCGGTGTCTAAGTCCGGAGCCTACGGGGGCGCTGCCATGTGGAGTCGTGGCGCGACGGGGAAGCCTTCGCAATTCGCGGTGGCGGATGGACGCGGCGCGCGGTTGGAAGCGAGCGCATTTCTGTTCGATGGCGCGCCTTCCATCTGAGTACGGAGGCGCGACGCCCGGGCCTTGGCGTCAGAACGTCCTTCACCGCATCAGCAATCGAGACCAGCTTCGCACGTATGAGCCGCCGGTGGGCGGGATGGCGCCACGGAGGGATCATGAATCGATGCTGCAGTGCGCTGGTGGCCTGTTTCATCTCGCTGGGTTGTGCCCAGACGCAGGTGGCTGCGCCTCGAGTGCCCTCTGACGCAGGACAACCCGTTGCCGCAACGAGCACCGCCGACGCCGCCACACCGGGAACCGAAGGGGCCGTCGCGCTCAGCCATTTCGACCCGGGCCTGGTCGACCGAAACGTCGACCCCTGCGTGGACTTCTACCAGTACACCTGCTCCCGTTGGATCGCCGCCAATCCCATCCCCTCCGACCAACCCCTGTGGTGGACCCTTTCCAATCTCCAGATCTGGAACGAGACCGTCCTGCGTCAGACGATGGAGAAGGTCTCCGGCCCGGATCCTCAGCGCTCTGCCAACGAGCAGAAGATCGGCGACTACTGGGCAGCCTGCATGGACGAGGCGAAGCTCGACCAGCAGGGCCTGGGGCCCATCGCGCAGGACCTGAAGCGCATCGCCACGCTCAAGAACAAGGCCGGCTTGGCACGGGAAATCGCCCGACTTCATTCGACCGTTCCTGGCGCGACCGCCGGCATCAACAACGCCGACACCCACACACCCGCTGCGCTCTTCGGCTTTGGCCCGGTCCAGGACTTTGCCAACAGCGCGCTGGTGGTGGCCAACCTCGACCAGGGAGGGATGGGGTTACCGAGTCGGGACTTCTATTTGTCCGACGACGCCAAGATGAAGTCCACCCGAGAGAAGTACGTGGTCCACATGCGGAAGGTCCTCGAGCTCTCGGGCGAGTCGCCGAAGGCCGCCGCAGCCGATGCTTCGGCCGTCCTCCGCATCGAGACGGCGTTGGCTCGGCAGGCGATGGACGTGGTCAAGCGGCGCGACCCCAAGAACGTCTACAACGTGCGAACCCTGGCCCAGGTGCGCGCCGCCGCGCCGTCCTTCGACTGGAAAACCTACCTGGCTGGCGTCGGCGCGCCACCCTCGAAACACCTGATTGTTTCATCGACCGAGTTTCTCACCGAGTTGGAGCAGGTCGTCCGCAAGGAGCCCCTCGCCGCATGGAAGGCCTACCTGCGCTGGTGGACCCTCCACGGAAACGCCAGCTACCTGAGCAAACCGTTCGTGAACGAGAATTTCGATTTCTACGGGCGCGTGCTCACCGGAGCGGAGGAGCTGCAGCCGCGGTGGCGTCGCTGCGTCAAGTCTGCGAACCGCGACCTCGGAGAAGCGCTCGGTCAGGCCTATGTGGCACGGGCCTTTTCGCCCGACAGCAAGCGGCGTGCAGAGGAGCTGGTGAAGGCGATCGAGCATGCGATGGCGGACTCCATCACCCAGAACGACTGGATGAGCCCAGCCACCAAGAAGGAGGCGGCCGCCAAGCTGGCCGCCATCGAAGACAAGATTGGCTATCCCACAACCTGGCGTGACTACTCCCTGCTCCAGATCGGGAGAGACAGCTTGGCGACCAACGTGCACACCGCCGCTGCCTTCGAGCTCCACCGACGGCTCGCCAAGATCGACAAGCCGGTGGATCGGGTGGAGTGGGGGATGACCCCGCCCACCGTCGACGCCTACTACGACGCTCAGATCAACACCATCAACTTTCCTGCCGGCATTCTCCAGCCTCCATTTTTCGAGAACCGACCCGTCGAGGCGAACTTCGGGAGCATCGGGATGGTGATCGGCCACGAGATCGTCCATGGGTTCGACGACCAGGGTCGGAAATTCGATGCCCAGGGCAATCTCCGAGATTGGTGGAGGCCGGAGGATGCCAAGCGGTACGAGGACCGGGGGAAGTGCATCTCCGACGAATACACCCAAGAAATTCCCGAATTTGGTGTCAAGCAGAACGGGCTACTGACGCAGGGCGAGGACACCGCCGACAACGGTGGGCTTCGGCTGGCCTACGCTGCCATGGCGAGCACGGTTGTGAAGGACGGCCGGTCATTGGAGGAGAGGGGCTCCGACGGCATCACCGCCGCTCAGCGGTTCTTTCTGGCCTCCGCCTTCGGCTGGTGCAGCAGCTACAGACCCGAGGTCGGCCGGATGCTGGTGGCAACCAATCCGCACTCGATCCCGAAGTACCGGGTCAACAACGTCGTCGCCAACATGCCCGAGTTCCAGCAGGCCTTCGGGTGCAAGAAGGGCCAGCCCATGGTCCGGGAGAACGCCTGCCGCATCTGGTGAGGGGTCCGGACTCGGTTGCTCGTCGGGGCGAGTTCTGGTGAGAGGGAGCGTCCGTGAAGCGCTCCCCGCTGCTCCCCATCTTTCTCATCGTCCTGGCCGACATCCTCGGCTTGACGATCATCCTGCCGCTGCTTCCCTTCTACGCGGAAACGATGGGGGCGAGCCCGGCGGTGGTGGGCCTTCTCGTCTCGGTCTTCGCCTTCTGCCAGTTGCTCAGCGGCCCCTTTCTCGGGCGCTGGAGCGATCACACCGGCCGCAAGCCGCTGTTGCTCCTGAGCCAAGCCGGCACCCTCGTCTCGCGCCTGCTCTTGGCTGGGGCGGGCACTCTGTGGGTCGTCTTCCTGGCTCGCATCATCGACGGACTGACCGC
>JBKOYI010000083.1:0-5686 GCA_046725335.1 Myxococcota bacterium
CTGCCCAGCCACCGCCAGCGCCTTCCGAGCCTTCTCCCGGGCGCCCTCTTCCGACTTCAGCCGGGCATAGAGGCGGGCCACCCGTTCCTCGTGCTTGCGGGCGGCGAGCTCGAGCTCGGCCACCCGCGCCTGAAGCGCCTCCACCTCGGCGTTGCCCGCAGATTCGGCCTGCTGCCGGGCCTGCTGCAGCTCGGCTTCGGCCGCCTCTGCCCGTTGTTGAAGCGTTTCCAGCTCCCGTTGGGCCCCCTCGACGTGGGCCCGGTTCAGCTCGAGATCCCGACGGGTCGCGGCCAGCTCTTGCTGAAGCTGATCCAGTTGCGCCTCCAGCTGACCGGCCCGCACCTCCCCGGAAAAGGCCCGCGCCTGCGCGTCGTCCAGCGCCGCCTGGAGCTGGGCCAGCCGGCCCTCCAGCTCAGGAGCCTCGGCAGCCGGGGGCGGGGCAGGCGTCGCCTCGGGTGGAGCGGCGGGCGTGGTCGCCATCGCCGCCTGGGTCGGCCCCTCGTCTTCGGGAGCCACCCCGGAGAAATCCTCCTCCGCAGCGAAGCTGGCCACGGCCGGGACCGGTGCCGGGTGTGGTGCGGAGGGCGCCGGGCGCAGAGCGGGGACGGAGGGCCGCGACCGGGGAGACTCGTCGAAGGCTGCGTCGATGAGATCCAGGTCCGGATCTCCGGAGACCGTGACCTCCTCCTCCAGCGCCGGTGCCGGAGCACCGGCGGACAGGTGATCCACTGCGGCGACCAGCGCCGCCATCTGGAGCGGCTTGAGGAGGTACTCCTCGGCCCGGTTCTTGAGCTTTCGGTGGGCGGCAAAGCCCTCGGCGTTGCCGACGATGATGATGGGAACGTCCTTCAGCTCCTCGTCCTTCTTGAACTTCCCGCACAGGAGATAGCCGTTCTGGCCACCGGGAAGCTCCACCGCCAGAACCACCAGGCCCGCCCGGGTGCGCCGCGCCAGCTCCAGACAGTTTCGGCCGTCGGAGGTCTCCTCGACGGTGTGTCCGCGCTGCTGGAGGGCAGAGCGCATGCGGGCCGAGAGCGCAGCGTCTCCCTCGACGATCAGAACGTGGTTGGGCATTGGGCCGGTGAAGGCCAACGCTACGGCACGCACTCCGGAGGAGGCAAACCTCAGTTCTGGAGGGCGGCCGGCTGCAGCTCGAAGGCCGGATTGCGCGGCGGGACGGGGAGCTCGGGCCGGGCGCGCACCGGCGCGGGCATCTCCGCTGGCGGGGGGAGCGCGGGCAGCGGGGCGTCCATCTGGGCCAGCAGCTGCCGCAGCTCGGGCTCGGAAGCGTCCGAGACCAGCTCGTACACCAGCCCACCCCTTCGCCAGCTGGCCACGGTGAAGCCGCGGACCGGCCGCACCGAAACCTCAGGCCAGGGGCGGACCGAGGGGATCTCGCCTTCACCGTCCTCCAAGACGAAGAGTCCCAGGCGCCGCTGTCGGGCCCCGCCCGACGAGGGCACGTCGTAGACGATGTACGCCGCGTCGTGCTCTTTCACGTTGGAGAGCCGGGCGCCGGCGATGGTGGCCCCAGGCAGCCGGGGAACGGGGACCCGGTAGTCGAGCTTGTCGTCGAACCACTGCTCCACCGACTCGTGGCTGACGTGGGAGACCTCCAGGGGAAGATGGCGCTGGAACCGGAGCGCGGCGTCCTCGAGGATCTGCTCCCGGTGCCCAGGCCGGACCTCCAGCCAGACGGCACTGGCCGTTGCCGCCACCAGGGCCGCAGTGCCCCAGCGGGCCCAGGACAGCAGCTGAATGCGGCGGTGCTCGCGGCGGATGCCGGCGCGGAGGATCTCCCGCAGTGCTTCGGGGGCCGGGGTTCGCCCCCGCACCTGGGCGCTGCGGCGGAGGGCTCCCTGAAAGGCGGCCTCCCGGCCCAGGCGGGCCCGGCAGGATGGGCAGTTGTTGACGTGGGCGTCGATGCGGTCCCGCTCTGCCTCGTCGAGCTCGCCGTCCAGGTATGGATAGATGAGCGGGTCGAGTTCTGGGCAGGTCATGGGCGGCCCCACAGGGCTCGGGCAATGTCTAGCCCGGGATTCCCCGACCTGGCCAGGGGCCGGCCTGACTCCCTGTCAGCCGGTTTTGCGCCGGCGGTAGGAGGCCAGGTCGACCGGGGCCTCGGAGGCACCAGGCGTCTCGGCAGGGACAACACCCTGACCGGCGGCGTAATCCCGGAGGACCCGTTGAAGTGCCTTCCGTCCACGGAAGAGTCGACTCATCACCGTCCCCACCGGGACCTCCAGGATCTCGGCGATCTCCTTGTAGGAGAACTCCTGCAGGTCGGCGAGGATGACCACCAGCCGAAAGTCGATGGGCAGGGTGTCGATGGCCTTGAGGACGTCGTCCGACAGCAAACGGTCGAACATGAACTGTTCGGGGTTGGCGGCGTAGTCACTGGCGTCCCGGCTGACGAAGGCATCGTGCACCGCCTCGCGCTCCGAGCCCTCGGTGACGTTCCGCTCCTTCACCCTCCGGCGGTAGCGGTTGATGAAGGTGTTGGTCAAGATCTTGAAGAGCCAGGCCTTGATGTTGGTTCCCCGCTCGAACTTGTCGAAGAAGCGGTAGGCCCGCATGCAGGTGTCCTGAACCAGGTCCTCGGCATCGCGCTCGTGCTTGGTCAACCGAAGCGCGGCCGAGTAGAGGGGGTCCAGATGGGCCAGGACCAACGCCTCGAACTCCTGCTTCGTCCGGTGGGTGTGACGAAAATCCAAAGGTTTGCCCCTCGCTTGGGGAAGGCCAACACCGGAGGTCCGGTGGGGGTTGAGGTCGGTTTTCCGCTTTGACGTCCGAGCGCGTCACCGATTGCATGGCCGTGCGCTTGGCTTGCTCACTAGACAACCAAGCGTGCGACCAAGCGTTCAGCGACGTCCGAGGGCGTCCTGCAGAGCCACATACGGATGGCCGAGGTCCCGCGCTACAGCCTCGTAAGTGACGTGGCCGCCGAAGGTATTGATCCCCCGGGCCAGCGCCTTGTCCTGCCTGACCGCCTCCGCCAGCCCCAGGTCGGCGATCCGCTTGGCGTAGGGGCGGGTGACGTTGGTCAGGGCAAAGGTGGAGGTCTGCGGGACGGCCCCCGGCATGTTGGCCACGCAGTAATGGACCACCCCGTGGACCAGATAGGTCGGGTGGTCGTGCGTGGTGGGCTTGCAGGTCTCGATGCAGCCGCCCTGATCCACCGCCACGTCGACCACCACCGAGCCGGGGGTCATTTCCCGGATCAGGGACTCGGGGACGAGCTTGGGCGCCTTGCCGCCCGGGATGAGCACTCCCCCCACCACCAGGTCCGCCTCCCGGACGGCCTTGGCAATGGTCTCCGAGTCCGAGGAGAGCACGCTCACCCGGCCCAGGAAGACGTCGTCCAGGTAGGCCAGCTGCCCCTGGTTGATGTCCAGGATGGCCACCTCGGCTCCCATTCCCACCGCCACCTTCGCGGCGTTGGTCCCGACCACCCCGCCGCCGAGGATGGCCACCCGTCCTCGCCGCACGCCGGGGACCCCGCCCAGGAGGATTCCCTTTCCACCGCTCGCCTTCTCCAGGGAGGCCGCCCCGACCTGGATGGCCATCCTCCCGGCCACCTCGCTCATCGGACGGAGGAGAGGAAGGCTGCCGTCCTCGAGCTGGATGGTCTCGTAGGCGACCGCGGCCACCTTCTTCTTGAGAAGGACGCGGGTCAGCTCGGGGTCGACTCCGGCCAGGTGGAAGTAGGTGTAGACGATCTGCCCTTCCTGCATCCGCCCGTACTCGGGGGGGATCGGCTCCTTCACCTTCACCACCATCTCCGAGCTCTTCCACAGCTCGTCGGCCGATGCCACCAGCTCGGCCCCGGCGCGGCTGTACTCGGCATCGCTGATGCCCGAGCCAACCCCGGCCCCCGGTTCCACCAACACCCGATGGCCACTGCCCACGAGGGACT
Organism: Myxococcota bacterium; assembly: GCA_046725335.1. GTDB lineage: Bacteria > Myxococcota > Myxococcia > Myxococcales > Myxococcaceae > RPRB01. The sequence continues at coordinate 3,917 of JBKOYI010000083.1, forward strand.
TCACGGCGCCCGGCACCATGCCGACCCGGTACTCGCGCACCTTGATTTCCTTCGGGACACCGACAATCACAGGAACTGCCTCCGTCGCTGGTGGGTGGAAGCCCAGCGGGAGAGCACAGGGCAGACCCGGGGGTCAAGCGCCGCGCACCGACGCGGGGTGTTATGTGGGCTCCCCATGTCTCGGTCTTGCAGCGCTGCGTTGCTCCTCGCCGACCCGTCCGGTCGGGTCCTGGAGCATCCGCGCCTTCGGGCCACGGTGCGCTCCGGCGAGGAGGTGATGGTTCCGGCCGAGACTCCAGTGGCCCTGCCGGAGGCCGGTCGACTGGTGCATCTGCCCGGGCGCCGCCCGGTGGGTCTCGACCCGGACAGCGGCGAGCTGGTGCTCGTCTCGGACATGCGGGTCGGCCGGCGGCGTTTCATCCCCGATGCCGTGGGGGCCTTGCTTCCACCGGGCTGGACCCGAACGTACTTGCCCGGAGAGGTGAAGGCGGATGGTCCTGTGCTCCCCCAATGGGCCTATGCCGCCGCGGGGTGGGGCCGCAAGGGGCCGGTAGTCTGGGGACTGCGGACGGACGGGCGGCAGCATTGGGAACCGGGGCGGTTCTCCACGCCCGATTTGCAAGCGCGGGTGCGCCGGGCGCTGGCCAGTGAGCCGGACAACCGTGTGCTGCGACAGCTCAAGACCTGTGCGCTGGTCTACCACTGCTTCACCAGCCAGAACGTCTTCTATGGGCGCGACGAGGGTGCGCTTCCGGTGTCGGTGATGTGCAACGCCGCCTGTGTGGGCTGCATCTCCGACCAACCTCCCGACGGGCCTCCTGCCTCGCACCAACGCATCGACGAGGGGCCGTCGGCCGAGGAGCTGGCCCGGGTGGCGATCGCCCATCTGGCTTCGGCCGGGCCCCGGGCGATGGTCAGCTTCGGGCAGGGCTGCGAAGGCGAACCGTTGACCCGCTGGCCAGTCATCGCCGAGGCCATCCGGCGCATCCGGGCCGAGACCCGTCGAGGCTCGCTTCACATCAACACCAACGCCAGCCTCCCCGCCGGCCTGCGGGCGCTCTACCAGGCGGGTCTGGACTCGATCCGCGTCTCCCTCAATTCAGCGGTGAAGGACCTCTACGAAGCCTATTACCGCCCCGACAAGTACGGCTGGGAGGACGTGGAAGCCTCGATCGCCCTGTCGCGGGAGCGAGGGGCGTACCTGGCGCTGAATCTGCTGACCTTCCCGGGTGTCACCGACCGAGCCGGCGAGGTCGAGGCACTGGTGGAACTCATCCGCCAGCACCGAGTCGATCAGCTCCAGACCCGGAGCCTGTGCATCGATCCCCTCCAGTACCTCGAGGTTGCTCGGGGCCGGGGCGCGGGGGGTCAGCCACTGGGGATTCGGCGAATGTTGCGGACGCTCCGATCCGCGGCTCCCTGGCTGCGCATCGGGAATTTCGCCCGCGGCCTGGATGAGCGGCGAGCGCCCCCTGCTGGCTTCCACTCTCGCGGGCCGGGGCGCGTTGCCAGTCCCACCGCGCTCCTCTAGCCTCCCTCGAGCCAGGGCCCCATGCTCATCCTCCTCAAACCCGACGTCACCCCCGAGCAGCAAGAGGCGGTCGAGAACCACATCCGGAGTCTGGGGTACGTCTCGCACGTCATCCCGGGCGCCCAACGCACGGCGGTGGGCATCACCGGCAACAAGGGCGCCCTCGATCCAGAGCCCTTCCGGATGATGCCTGGGGTTGCCGACGCCATTCCGGTCTCTCAGCCGTTCAAGCTGGTGAG
>JBKOYI010000108.1:0-14125 GCA_046725335.1 Myxococcota bacterium
TGCTTCCTCGAGCAGTCGGGCGTCCACGCCGGACCCAACCGCACGTGCCCGATCCAGCGCCGTCCGCAGCAACGGCCCCAGCCCCTTCACCGTGGAAATCCGAGTGAAGTCGCGCTGGGCCAGAAAGCGCAGAGGCGCAACGAGCGGCTGCAAGTAGTCGGCAGAGGACATCGCCAGCGAGGGCGGGCAGCCTACCGCGCCCAGAGGACGTTTCAGCGGCTCTCAGACTTCGGGCTCCGGCTCGTCGAAGAGGATCTCGACGATTTCGTACTCCCGCGGGCCGCTCGGGCTTTGCACGACCGCCACGTCGCCTACCCGCTTGCCGATCAGCCCACGGGCCAAGGGCGAGGTGACGGAGATGAGCCGCCGCTTGATGTCCGACTCGGGCTCGCCCACCAGCCGGTAGGTGACCTCGCGCTCAGTCTCCTGATCCACCACCTTCACCGTGGCGCCGAACACCACCTGATCGCCGGCGAGCTTGGAGGGATCGATGACCTCGGCGCGGGCGATCCAGTCGTTGAGGTCGAGGATGCGGCCCTCGATATGCGACTGTTTCTCCTTGGCGGCGTGGTACTCGGCGTTCTCGCTCAGGTCGCCATGTCCACGAGCGACGCCGATCTCCTTCGAGATCTTCGGACGCTCCACGGTCTGGAGCTGCTTCAGCTCTTCCTTCAGCCGGCGAAGCCCGGCGGGTGTGATGGGAATCTTCGGACCGCTCATCAGGGCGGCGGACCCTAGGCGACCCGGGGAAACCTGGTCAACGCCGGCGGCCGGGCGGGCGATCCAGCTCCAGCGCGTCCTGGAGGGAGACCACCGGCAGCTGTCCCCGGGCCAGGGACTCGATGGCCCCCACCGCCATCCGGGCTGCTTGTACCGTCGTGTAGTAGGGCACCTGGTGCATCAGGGACTCACGTCGGATGCTGAAGCTGTCGGCGATCTCCTTCTTGCCGAAGGTGGTGTTCACCACCAGGTCGATCTTCCCGTCGACGATCTTGTCCACCACGTGCGGGCGCCCCTCCGTCACCTTCAGCACGTGCTCGTTGGGGATCCCCTTCCCATCCAGGTAGCGGTGGGTACCCCCGGTGGCGACGATGTGAAAGCCCAGGGCACGCAGCCGCTTGGCCAGATCGACCACCGCCGGCTTGTCCTCGTCCTTGACCGAGATGAAGACCGTTCCCGCCCGGGGGAGCTTGGACCCGGAGGCCAGCTCGGCCTTGGCGAAGGCGGAGGCATAGTCGTCGGCGATTCCCATGACCTCCCCGGTGGACTTCATCTCCGGGCCGAGGATGACGTCCACGCCCGGGAAGCGAGCGAAGGGAAAGACGGACTCCTTGACCGCCACGTGGCGCAGCTCGATCTCCCGGGGTGCCTTCAGCTCCCGCAGCGTCTTTCCCATCATGCACAGGGCCGCCACCTTGGCCAGGGCCACCCCGGTGGCCTTGGAGATGAAGGGAACCGTCCGGGAGGCCCGGGGGTTCACCTCCAGCACGTAGATGGTCTTTCCCTGGATGGCGAACTGCACGTTCATCAAGCCGACGACCTGAAGCTCGCGGGCCAGGGTGGTGGCCTGGTCCTTCATCCGCTCCACCAGGTCCGGGGAGAGGGAGTGCGGGGGGATGGTGGCCGCGGCGTCACCGGAGTGGATCCCCGCCTCCTCGATGTGTTCCAGCACCCCGCCCACCAGCACTTCACCGGTCCGGTCGGCCACCAAGTCCAGGTCCACCTCGATGGCATCCTTCAGGAACCGGTCGATGAGCACCGGGTGCTCCGGCGAGGCGCGGACCGCCTCGCGCATGTACCGCTCCAGGCTCTCTGCGTCGTAGACCGCCTCCATGGCCCGGCCGCCCAGGACGTAGGAGGGACGAACCATCACCGGGTAGCCGATCCGCTGGGCGGTCCCGAAGGCCTCCTTGGCGCTCCGGGCCACCCCGTTCTCAGGCTGCTTCAGCCCCAGCTTTTCGATGAGCTTGGCGAAGCGCTCGCGGTCCTCCGCCCGGTCGATGGCATCGGGGGTGGTCCCCAGGATGGGAAGGCCGGCCTTCTCCAGGGCCACCGAGAGACGGAGCGGGGTCTGCCCTCCGAACTGGACGATGGCGCCCAGGGGCTTCTCCCGGTGGGCGATCTCCAGCACGTCCTCCAGGGTGAGCGGCTCGAAGTAGAGGCGGTCGGAAGTGTCGTAGTCGGTGGAGACCGTCTCCGGATTGCAGTTGATCATCACCGTCTCGAACCCGGCGTCCCGCAGGGCGAAGGCGGCGTGGACGCAGCAGTAGTCGAACTCGATCCCCTGGCCGATGCGGATGGGTCCGGAGCCGAGGATCAGCACCTTCTTCCTGTTGGACGGAGGAGCCTCGTCCTCCTCCTCGTAGCTGGAATAGAGGTACGGGGTGTAGGCCTCGAACTCTGCGGCGCAGGTGTCCACTCGCTTGTAGACTGGGCGGATCCCTCGCCGGTGCCGGTGAGCGCGCACCTCCCCCTCGCTGGTCCCCAGAAGCATGGCCAGGACCCGGTCGGAGAATCCGTGGGCCTTGAGCTTCCGGAGCCGCTCGTCGTCGAGCTCTGCCAGGCGCGTTCCGGAGAGGGCCTTCGCCTCCAGGGCCAGGTCCTGGATGTTGCGCAGGAACCAGGGGTCGATGGCGGAAAGCCGGTGGGCTTCCTCCACGCTCATCCCCGCTCGGAAGGCATGAAAGAGTGCCTGGGGTCGTTCCGGCCTGGGAATGCGGAGCAGCTCTTGGAGAGTCTGGTTGGCGGTGACCGGGTCTGCCGGCAGCTCCAGGGGCTCGAAAGAGGCCAGGGCGCCCGACTCGGTGCTCCGGAGAGCCTTGAGGTAGGCTTCCTTGAACGTCCTCCCGATGGCCATCGCCTCCCCCACGCTGCGCATGGAGGTGGTCAGGACCCGCTCGGTTCGAGGGAACTTTTCGAAGTTGAAGCGCGGCACCTTCACCACCACGTAGTCGATGGTCGGTTCGAAGGAGGCGGGAGTGTCCCGGGTGATGTCGTTCTTCAGCTCGTCGAGCCGGTAGCCCATGGCCAGCTTCGCGGCCACCTTGGCGATGGGGTAGCCGGTGGCCTTGGAGGCCAGGGCACTGGAGCGGCTGACCCGGGGGTTCATCTCGATGACGACCATCCGGCCATCCCGGGGATGGATTCCGAACTGGATGTTGGAGCCGCCGGTGTCGACGCCGATTTCCCGGATGATGGCCAGGGACGCCTGACGCAGCCGCTGGTACTCCTTGTCGGTCAAGGTCTGCGCCGGGGCGACGGTGATGCTGTCTCCGGTGTGCACTCCCATCGGGTCCAGGTTTTCGATGGAGCAGATGATGATGACGTTGTCCGCGGTGTCGCGGACCACCTCCAGCTCGAACTCCTTCCAGCCCAGGACGCTCTCCTCGACCAGGAGCGTGGAAGTGGGGCTGGCCTTGAGCCCGGCCAGGCAGACGGCCTCGAACTCGTCGGAGTTGAAGGCCACGCCGCCGCCGGTCCCACCCAGGGTGAAGCTGGGGCGGATGATGCAGGGGAAGCCGATGTCCCGGACGATCGTCTTGGCCTCGTCGAGGCTGGTGGCGTAGCCGCTCCGGGGGAGTGGGACGCCGATCTTCTGCATGGCGGCCTTGAAGAGCTGGCGGTCTTCCGCCTTGTTGATGGCGTTGAGCGAGGCGCCGATCAGCTTCACCCCGTATTTCTCGAGAATCCCTTCGTCGGCCAACGCCTTGGCGAGATTGAGCGCGGTCTGGCCGCCCATGGTGGGCAGGAGCGCGTCGGGGCGTTCGCGCTCGATGATCTGAGTGGCCGCATCGACGGTGATGGGCTCGACGTAAGTCCGGTGGGCGAACTCCGGGTCGGTCATCACCGTCGCGGGGTTGCTGTTGAGGAGGACGACCTGCACGCCTTCCTCGCGGAGGGCCTTGATGGCCTGGGTGCCGGAGTAGTCGAACTCGGAGGCCTGGCCGATGATGATCGGCCCGGATCCGATGACCAGGACCTTGTGAATATCGGTGCGCTTGGGCATCGGAGGCGCCCCTGTACCACGTCTGGGGGACGGATCCACCGGCACCCGCTGCCACTGCGGGAAGGTTAGGGGGCCGGAGCCGCTGCGGGGGCCGCTCGTGGACCCTCTTCCAGGCCGTTGACGAACTCACGCAGCCGGCTCAGTCCCTTGTCGAGCACGGCGCGAGAGGCGGCGAAACTGAAGCGGAGATGTCCCGGAGCTCCGAAGGGTTCCCCCGGGACGGCGGCGACGAGCAGGTCGTCCAGGAGGCGCTCGGAGATGTGGTGTGAGGATGTCAAGCGTGACCCTCGCCAGCTCTTTCCGATCCACCGGGAAACGTCGGGGAAGGCATAGAACGCTCCATCGGGGCGAACGCACCGGACGCCGGGGAGGGCGGACAGCCCTTCCACGAAGCTGTCCCGGCGGGCGTGGAATTCGTGAACCATGGCCTCGATGGGCTCCCGCGGACCCTGGAGCGCCGCCAGCGCGGCCCGCTGGGTGATGCTCGAGACGTTGGACGTCGACTGGTCCTGGACCAGCTGCATCCCGGTGATGAGGGGTTTGGGTCCGGCGGCGTAGCCCATCCGCCAGCCGGTCATGGCGAAAGCCTTGCTCATCCCGTTCACCACCAGCGCCCGGCCGGCCAGCGCGGGAGCGGCGTGGAGGATGTTGGTGAAAGGCTCACCGGTGTAGAGCAGCCGCTCGTAGATGTCGTCCGTCACCACCAGGATGTCCGAACGGCGCTCCAGGATGGCTCCGAGCGCGCGCAGTGTCTCGGCGGGCAGGACTGCTCCGGTAGGGTTGCTCGGGCTGTTGAAGATGACGGCACGGGTGCGCGGCGTCAGGGCCCGCGCCAGTGCCTCTGGACTGGGGCGGAACCCGTCCTCTCCGCGCGTCTGGACCACGACCGGCCGGCCGCCGGCCAGCAGCACCATCTCCGGGTAGCTCACCCAGTAGGGGGCAAAGAGGACGACCTCGTCGCCCTCCGAGAGAAGGGCCTGGAAACAGTTGTAGAGGGCCTGCTTGCCGCCGTTGGTGACGATGACCTGGTCCGGCGCGTAATCGAACCCGTTGTCGTCCTTCAGCTTCTTGGCGATGGCGGCGCGCAGCTCGGGGATGCCGGCGGTGGCAGTGTACTTGGTGAAGCCCTCGCGGAGCGCCTGCCGGGCGCCCTCCTTGACGAAGTCGGGGGTGTCGAAATCGGGCTCGCCGGCGGCCAGGCCAACCACGTCCTTTCCAGCGGCGGCAAGCGCCTTCGCCCGCGCGTTCAGGGCCAGGGTGGGCGAAGGCTGAATGGACTGGAGGCGGCTGGCGAGCTTCATGGCGACCTCACCCGTACCAGGCCGCCCCGACGCGACTCAAGCGCCCCGTCGGACGGCAGCGGAATGAGCCGAACCCCGCTCGAACCGAGGAGGCCGATGCGCCGTGTGCGGCGAACCGATCGCCTGGGACCTACCGACCCGTCCGGTACGCCTCGAGCCGCTCGGCCAGTTCCTTGGGCCGGCTCAGAAAGGGGCAATGTCCCCCGTCGATCTCGTCGGGCTCGATGCCCAGCCGCTCCCGAACCAGCCGGCGGGTCCACTCCGACGGGAACAGCCGGTCGTCACGACACAGGAGGTAGCGGGTTGGGACGTCGGGCCAGGTTGCCAGAGGCCACGGCTCCTGCATCGGCGTCTCAGCCTGAGACCGCCCTTTGGAGAGCGCCTCCCTGGCCAGGGCCGGCGGGACGTCGTGATAGAAGAGTGCAATCGGGCTCTCGTCCCCCTCCCCCCGCTCGCGAACGGCTTCGTCGTACCCGGTGTTGGCCCAGTAGTCCTTACCCCGCTCGCCCGGCCGCGGGACCATGCCAGCCACCAGCACCAGCAGCTCCACCGAGACACGGGTGCAGACCAGGGGTGCGATGAAGCCGCCCATCGACTGGGCGACCACGATCAAATCAGTCCGGCCGCCGATCGCCTCGACGACTGTGTCCACGTAGTCCCACAGCCCAGCGGACGGGTCGTCGCTCGGCAGGTCCATCGCCACCACCTCGTGTCCGCGCGCCCGCAGTTCAGCCCGCAGCAGATCCCAGCAAGAGGCACGATCACCCGCACCGTGGATCAACACGTAGGTCGCCACGTGGAGCAACTAGAGCAGTCCCGGGCGATTCCGCCGCTGAATCGACCTTCCGGGATCTAGCTTCCGTTCGTGGCCGGAAACTTCTCCCGGAGCGCCCGGAAAACGTTCGGCGGAACCAGTCCGCCAACATCGCCCCCCCAGGAGGCCACTTCCCGGACGAGCTGCGACGAGATGTAGAAGCTGTCCTGCCCGGTCATCATGAACACCGTGTCGAAATGGGGATCGAGCTTGCGATTCATGTTGGCCAGCTGGAACTCGTACTCGAAGTCGGACACGGCGCGTAGCCCGCGCAGGATGAGGTGCACCCCCTTACGCCGGGTGTAGTGGACGAGAAGTCCCTGGAACGAGTCCACCTCCACTCGCGGGTCGGGACACGCCTCTCGGATGAGCGCCGTCCGCTCCTCCACGGTGAACATCGCCTGTTTGCGCGGATTGTTGAGGACCGCGACCACCAGCGTCTCGAACATCGTCAGTCCTCGCTGGATGATGCTGAGGTGCCCGTTGGTGAGCGGGTCGAACGAGCCCGGGTAGATGACAATGGCCACGCTGAGAGTGAAGCATCATCGGCCGTCGCCGGACCGTCAAGGAACCGTTGCTCTCCGGTACAGGCTCACCACCGTGTCTCCGAACCGGCGCTGGTCGACACGGGCCAGGGTTGCGGCGCCCTCCGGCGCCGTCTCACGCGATCCGTGCTCGATGCACAGCGTGCCACCGTCGTCGAGCAGCCCCGCCGCGCCCACGCTCTGCACCAGCTCCGCTACCGCATCCTTGGCGTAGGGCGGGTCGGCGAAGACCAGTGCGAATCGACGACCCTCGGCTCCCAGGCGCTCCACGGCGCGCCCCACCGGCAATCGGAGAAAGGTGATCGCTCCTTCCAGGCCGAGAGCCCGGGCGTTGAGGGCCACCAACCGCGCGGCTTGGGATCCGCTGTCGACCAGGACCGCGCGGGAGGCGCCTCTCGAGAGAGCCTCGAAGGCCAACGCCCCGGTTCCGGCGTAAAGGTCGAGCACCTCGCCTCCATCGAAGAACTGGCCGAGCAAGTTGAAGAGGGACTCGCGCACCCGGTCGGCTGTCGGACGAAGCCCGGGACCCCTTGGTCCCAGCAGCGCGCGACCCCGGTGCGTTCCGGCGACGATGCGCACCGCTCAGCTCGGCCCGCCCGAGCCGGCGTACCCCTCGCTCTCGATTTGTAGGGTGCTGTGGTCGATTCCGAACCGCTCGACCAGCGAACGCTTGGCCGCCGCCAGGATCCCGTCGCTGTCGCAGACCGCCGGGTCGTCGACGATGAGATGGGCTGACAGAGCCACCATTCCCGCTCCGACCGTCCACACGTGCAGGTCGTGAACGCCGTTGACGCGAGGTATCTCGCACAAAAGTGCCTCGACCCCGTCCATGTCGACGTGGGGTGGCACGGTCTCCAGCAAAACGTCCACCGCCTCGCGCAATACCCGCCAGCTCCCGACGACCACCACCGCCGAGATGGCGATGGAGATGAGCGGGTCCACCCAGAACCAGCCCGTCAAGCGCATCACCAGCGCCCCCACCAGGACGCCCAGGCTAGAGAGTGCATCGCCCAGGACGTGGAGGAAGGCGGCTCGAGCATTGAGTGAATGGCCGGCGTGCAGGAAACCCAGCGCCAAGAGGTTGGCCCCAAAGCCGATGCTCGCCACCAGCGCCATCGGCCCGAGCTGAACAGCGACGGGGCTCTTGAACCGCGCCAGCGCCTCCACAACGATGAAGACGGTGATGGCGACCAGCAGCACCCCGTTGACCAAGGCACTGAGGATCTCCAACCGAGCGTACCCGTAGGTCCGCTTGCGGTTGGCCGGCCGCGCCGCGAACCAGGCTGCCAGCAAGGCCAGTCCCAGTGCCGAAACATCGGTCCACATGTGTCCGGCGTCCGAGAGCAAGGCGAGGGAGCCGGTGAGCCATCCGCCGATCGCTTCCACAACGGCGATGAGGCAGATGAGGATCAGCGCCATCGTCATCCGGCGACTGTCCCGACCCCGGGCCACATCCCCGGCGCGGACCCCCGGCGTATCGCAAGGCACGGCGTGATCGCCAAACGCAGTCGGCGGGTGGGAATGGACGTGGGTGTTCAAGGCAGGAAGCGGCTCCCTCGCTACACTACGGCTCAGTGCCTCCTGACGCCATGTCTTCCCGGCCGCCCCGGGGCTCTCCGAGGAGCTTCCGGGTGGCCCGGCCGGACAACGCCGAGTTGCATGTGGAGGTGGAGGGCGCAGGCCGTCCAGCCCAGGTGCTCTGCGACGGCCTGGCTTGCGATGGCTTCGCCTGGAAGTACCTCCGCCCGGCGCTCGCCGCCCGATACCGGGTGGTCCACTGGCAGTACCGTGGCCACGGCCGCTCGCCGCTCCCGCCTCCGGATGCGCCGCCACCCTCCATTCCCCAGTTCGCAGACGATCTGGCCGCCGTCCTCGACGCCGCCCGCCTCCGATCGGCCGTCATCATCGGGCACAGCATGGGCGTCCAGCTGGCACTGGAGTTCCACCGGCGGCATCCGCACCGCACCCGGGCCTTGGTGCTCATCTGCGGGAGTCCCGGCCATCCCCTGGACACGTTCCACGACACCGCCCTCCTGCGGCGTGCCCTGCCCTCTCTGCGCCGAGCTGCCGAGCGCTTCCCCGGCGCGGCCTCGGCCATCGCCCGCTTGGGCGTGCGAACGGGCTTGGCCATGGAGGTGGCGATGTCATTGGAGGTGAATGCCAGCCTCCTCCGGCGTGACGACCTGTCGCCCTATTTCGAGCATGTCGCCAAGATGGACCCACGCTTCTTTCTACGGACCATGCAGGCCGCCGGGGAACATGGTGCCGAAGATCATCTGGCGGCGGTCGACGTGCCGACCCTGGTGGTCGCTGGAGATCGCGACCGCTTCACTCCCACCTGGGTCTCCCGACGCATGGCCCTGGACATCCCTAAGGCCGAGCTGGTGCTGGTCCGAGGTGGGAGCCACACCGCACTTCTGGAGAGACCTGAGGAAGTAAACCACGCCGTCCTCGATTTCCTTGGAAGGTTGCCAACCTCTTGACCCCTGCCGCCGGCGGTTGCGACGCTTTCAGCAGGACCCGGCTCGCCGCCGCCTCCGGATGAGCGACGACACCACCACCCTCCAACCCATCCCCACCACCCAGCCCCAGCCGGTGACGGCCTGGCTGGTGGTCACCGCCGGTGGTAGCCCCGGCGCGATCGGGCGCAGCTTTCGGATCAACGTCGAGGAGGCCCTCATCGGCCGGAGCCCCGATGCTCAGGTGCGGCTGCTGGAAGAGGGAGTGTCTCGCCGGCATGCCAAGCTGACTCGCTCGCCCGAGGGCAACTACGCCTTGGTCGACCTCGGCTCGACCAATGGCACCTACCTGAACGGAACCCGAGTGGCGGGCTCGGCAGCCCGGCTCGAAGAGGGGGATCGGGTCCAGCTCGGCGGCCAGTGCACGCTCCGCTTCTCCTTCTACGAGTCGTCGGACGGGGACGAAAACCTCCGCGAGGCGTTGGCCGCTGCCCAGGTCGCGACCTTCAGCCTCGATCTGCGCAGTCAGGTCATCAGCTGGAACGAGACGGTGGAGCGGGTGGTGGGAGCTCCTGCGGGCACCCTCTCGCGCACCGCGCTCCCCTTCCTGGAATTCATCCACACCGACGATCGGCAGCGAATCTCGGAGGCAGTGGAAGCAGCGGCGGAGGGTCGGCGTCAGTTCGACACCGAGTTTCGCTTCATCTGTCCTGGTTCGGAGAGCGCGCTGTGGGTCGCCGCCAAGGGCAACGTCCTGCGCGACGTCGACGAAACCCCTCTGCGCATCGTCGGCACCCTCATGGACGTCAGCGCCCGCAAGCAGACCGAGCAGGAGCTGCGGCGCGAGGCCCTCCTCTTCGAGAGCCTCAACGACGGCGTCATTTTCTTTGATCTTCAGGGGAACATCGTCGACTGGAACAGCTCGGCGGAACGGCTGTTCGGCTACTGCAAAGGCGAGGTGCTGGGACGGAGCTGGTCCGAGGTGCTCAAGCTGGCCGAGCCCAACCTCCAAGCCACCGTCCTGGCCGCCTTGAAGCGATTTGGCCGCTGGAGCCGCGAGGTGGTGGCGCTGCGGAAGGACGGCTCGGAATCGTTCTGCGAGGTCACCGTCCTCCCCCTCCGCGACGCGGACGGCCGGCACATCGCCAGCATTGGCGTTCACCGCGACATCGGTGAGCGACGCGCCATGCAGGCTCAACTCCTGGTGGCCAGTCGCCTGGCCTCGGTGGGAACGCTGGCCGCGGGCGTCGCCCACGAGATCAACAACCCGCTGGCCTTCGTCAACGCCAACGTCCTTTACCTGGGCAACGAACTGGAACGACATCGCCAGGCGATCGGGCCTGCCACCGACGAGCTGCTGCAGCTGGTGGCCGAGACGCGCCAGGGGGTCGAGCGCATCGGCCTCATCGTCCGGGATCTCAAGGCCTTCAGCCGGGTGGACTCGGAAGACATCTCCTCGGTGGTCGATGTCCGCAACGTGCTGGCCTTCGCCGAGAAGATGGCCGGCAAGGAGATGCGGCAGCGGGCGCGGGTGGTCCGTGACATCCAGCCCGTCCCGCCGGTGAAGGCCAACGAGTCGCGGCTGGGCCAGGTTTTCCTCAACCTTCTGCTGAACGCCGCCCAGGCCATTCCCGACGGAACGGCGGCCCAGCACGAGATTCGCATCCGCACCCGGACCGACGGCCTCGGGCGCGCGGTGGTGGAGATCTCCGACACGGGCCGGGGCATCCCCGAGGAGCTCCGGGCCAGAGTGTTCGACCCCTTCTTCACCACCAAGCCGATCGGCGAGGGAACCGGGCTGGGTCTCTCCATTTGTCTCGGGATCGTCCGCTCTCTGGGTGGGGAAATCCTCCTCGATTCCGAGGTGGGCCGAGGCAGCACCTTTCGGGTGGCCCTCCCCGCCCACCAGGCTGAGCGGACCACCGCCGTCTTCCCCGCGCCCGAGCTGCCCGGCCAGGCCAGGGTCCGCCTGCTGGTGGTGGACGACGAGCCCTACATTTGCACCGCCATCCAGCGGCTGCTCCGCCGTGAGCATCAAGTCACCGCGCTGACCACGGTGAAGGACGCCATGTCGCTGGTCGCGGGCGGCGAGCGCTTCGACGTCATCCTCTCGGATCTGATGATGCCGGAGCAAAACGGCGAGGACTTCTACAAGGAACTGCACCGGGTCGATCCCGATCAGGCCCGACGGATGATCTTCATGACCGGCGGTGCCTACACACCTCGGAGCGAGGAGTTCCTCCGCTCCTCCCGGCTGCCTCAAGTGAGCAAACCGCTCAGCCTGGAGGTGCTCCAAGGGGCGATCCGGCAGGTGGTGGACGAAGCCTCGCGAGCCTGACGGGGCGGACCGCCTGTTTGATCAGCCCTTGCTTGCCCGGGGAGGCGCTTGGTTGCGAAGAGAGGTCCCAGCGGCTATGAGCCCGCCGCTCCGTCGGGCTTCCGCCCGAGCCCTGAATGATCGCTCGAGAGAACATCCGCAACGTCGCCATCGTGGCGCACGTCGACCACGGGAAGACCACCCTGGTCGACCACATGCTCCGCCAGGCGGGCGTCTTCCGCTCCAACGAAGTGCTCGTCGAGCGGGTGATGGACTCCAACGATCTGGAGCGCGAGAAGGGCATCACCATCCTGGCCAAGAACACGGCGGTCCAGTACCGGGGTCACCAGATCAACATCATCGACACCCCGGGACATGCCGATTTTGGGGGCGAGGTGGAGCGCGGGCTGCGCCTGGTCGACGGGGTGCTCCTCCTGGTCGACGCCGCCGAGGGGCCCTTGCCCCAGACGCGCTTCGTGCTCTCCAAGGCACTGGCCATGGGGCTCCGCACCGTGCTGGTGATCAACAAGATCGACCGGCAGGACGCCCGACCCCGGGAGGTGCTGGACCAGGTTTACTCGCTGTACATCGATCTGGGCGCCGACGAATCGCAGATCGATTTCCCGGTGCTCTACGCGGTCTCGCGCGCCGGGCAGGCTTCCACCTCGCTGGCCATTCCCGGCACGGATCTCCGGCCGCTGTTCGACGCCATCCTCTCGCACATCCCTCCCCCGCCAGCGCCAGGCGATGGAGACGAGCGCCTGCGGTTGCTGGTGGCCAACCTGGACTACGACGACTACGTGGGCCGGCTGGCCATTGGCCGGGTCCATTCGGGCCGCATCTACCCGGGCGAGCCAGTGGCAGTGGTGCGGGAGGGGGGGCGGGTCGAGCAGGGTAAGGTGGTGAAGCTGTATGGCTTCTCCGGGCTGAAGCGGGTGGAGCTGGAAGACGCAGGCCCTGGCGAGCTGGTGAGCGTCGCCGGAATCGAACAGGTGAGCATCGGCGACACCCTGGCCGACCCCGAGTCTCCGGTCGGGCTGCCCCGCATCACGGTGGACGAGCCCACCATGATGATGATCTTCCGGGTCAACGATGGGCCCCTCGCCGGCCGGGAGGGGAAGTACGTCACCTCCCGGAACCTGCGCGAGCGCCTTTACCGGGAGGCCAACCGCAACGTTTCCATCCGGGTGGAGGACACCGACACCCCCGACGCCTTCAAGGTGGTCGGCCGTGGCGAGTTGCAGCTGGCGGTGATCATCGAGACCATGCGCCGGGAAGGGTATGAGCTCACGGCGAGCAATCCCGAACCCCTCACCCGCGAGGTCGACGGCAAGCTGCACGAGCCGATGGAGCTGATGGTCTGCGACGTGCCGGCCACCGCGGTCGGTGTTGTCACGGAGAGGCTGGGACCCCGCAAGGGCCGGATGATGGACATGACCTCGCTCGGGGCGACCCGAACACGACTCGCCTTTCGAATCCCGGCGCGCGGTCTGGTCGGCTTTCGGAACGAGTTCCTGACCATCACCCGCGGCGAGGGCATCATGTCCAGCCACTTCGATGGTTACGAGCCCTGGTTTGGGGTCATTCCCAAGCGTTCCAACGGCGCCATCGTCTCGGATCGGGAGGGGGTCACGGTCCCCTACGCCCTTTTCTCCATCCAGGAGCGAGGGGATCTCTTCGTCGGCCCCGGGGTGCAGGTGTACCAGGGAATGATCATCGGCGAGCACGCCCACCCCTCGGACCTCAACGTCAACGCCTGTCGCGAGAAGAAGCTGACCAACATCCGCGCTGCGGGTCGCGACGAGAACGTCATTCTCACCCCGCCACGCGAGATGGGCCTGGAGAAGGCGCTAGAGTGGATTGCCCCCGACGAGCTGGTGGAAGTCACCCCCAAGTCGGTGCGAATGCGCAAGAAGCAGCTCTCCACCGGCGACCGCTATCGCGCCGAACGGGACCGGAAGCGGGACCTGGCCGCAGGCTGAGCCTGGGCGGAACGCCGAGCCGATTCCTCGGCATCCACTGCTTCCCTCGGGACTGCGCCGGGCCGAACGCCGGAGCCGATTCCTTGGCGTCCACCGGGTTCTCGGGGCTACGCCCGGGCGAACGCCGGAGGCGATTCTTCGGCGTCCCCGGCTTCTCTTGGACTTTGCGGAACCCCGGGGACTCCCGCGTCCACCAGGGAATCGCTAGAATCGTGGATGTGGGAGCGTTCGGCACGCGCCCAGCGAAAAGGAGGCCTCGGCCATGAGCACCGAGATTCGCGAGGGAATGCCGGTCGTGGACGCCACCGGTCACCGCATCGGGGTGGTGGAAAGCCTGACTGCCGAGCATTTCTTCGTCACCAAGATCGGCCTGGTGGAGACACGGATCGTCGCCGACCGGGACGAAATCCAGGACGTCGTCGAGGGCGAGGTGCATCTCAAAGTCGATCAGGAGCACCTTCTGGCTGCGCATCTCCGGCCGCCAGAGGACAAGAGTTGTGTCGAGGTGGCGCCGCACGAGTCGGGTGTGGAGCAGCTCCACCGCGCCGAACACCATCGCGACCTCGAGCACGACGAGCTCCCCCAAGCTCGGCACTGATGGCGAAGACCACCCTGGTTGGTCGTTCCTCGCTTGCTCTGACGACCGATCTCTGCGTCGCGCCTCCGTTCACGTGACCCGAGCCACGCTCGCTTCGGCGCTC
>JBKOYI010000001.1:0-13354 GCA_046725335.1 Myxococcota bacterium
CCCTGGTGCATGCCTTCGCTCTGGAGCGGGGGCGGCTACCGAACCGCATCGCCGTCCTCTGCCGGCGCCACGACAGCCAGCTCTCCGAGGTGGAGCACCTGGTCTCCCGGTTCGCCGAGCTGGGGACGGAGGCTCGCCGGGTCTACCCGGACGAGGCATCGGGCACCGACCTCTTCATGGCCCACGGGCTCGCGTTCGACCTCGTCTACCGCCATCTCTTCGTCCACCGGCTGTCGGAAACCCCCTCCCCGTTCCTGGAATCGCTCTTCGCCGGAGAAGCGGCCCCGGGCTCGCTGGTCCTCAACGGTCCGGCGCCACACATCGAAGCCAAGAACAACTTCGCCCTGCTTTCCCGGGCGGTGGCCGAGCCATCCTTGGCTGAAGCGGCCGGGCTCGACGCCGAGGCGCTGGAGGCCATTGCCGCCGCGGTTCCTTGGACTCGCTCCCTCGTGCGCGGTCCCACCCGCGGGCCCGGCGGAGAGTCCATCCCCGAGCTGGTGGCGCACGTGGCCGCCCACCCTGCCTCCTTCGTCCTCAAGCGCGCCTGGGACTACGGCGGCAAGGCGGTGTTCGTCGGCCCGGCGGCGGACGAGCCGGGGTTTGCCAATCGCTCGGTGGCCGCCTTCGGTGCACCGCTGCCCTGGGCCGACCTGGTGGAACGCGCAGCGGAGGACCGTCGGGGCGGGGGGTTCGTCGTTCAGGCCGCGGTGGACGTCCCCCGGGCGCAGCATCTCCTGGCGACCGAGGCGGGAGCGGTGGAAGCCGAAGTCTACGTGGACTACTCCGCCTTCACCTCGGTGGGGGTGAGGCCGGAGCCACAGTGGGGCGGCGTGGTTCGTGCCTCCTCCTCGCGGGTCGTCAACATCCAGGGAGGCGGCGGCGTGCTTCCGCTGCTGCGGGCGCCGGTGTGGGAAGAGCTGCGGCGCGCACTCCCAGCGGAATCGGCAGCCCGCTCCGGTGTTGTGGGAGGTGGCTCCTGACTGAGCCTGCGTTATGAGGAGCCAACGGTTTGGGGGCAAGGCTCCAAAGGAGAAGGCACATGGCCTGGGATTTTGATGCACGCACCGCTGCGCAGCGAGCGGACCTCGGGGAGTCGACGACGGCGAGCTTCCTGGCCGGCGTCTACCGCTGGATGGCGCTGGGGTTGGCCGTCACCGCAGGGGTGGCTCTCTACACGGCCAGCCACGCCCAGCTCGCTCTGACGGTGGCCCGGAACATCTGGCCGTTCGTCATCGCTCAGTTCCTGGCGGTGATGGCGCTGTCGTTTCTGGCCCAGCGAATGGGCGGAGCGATGGCGGCGGCGCTGTTCATGGTCTACTCCGCGCTGACCGGCCTCACCCTGAGCGGCATCTTCTTCATCTACACCATCGGATCCATCGGGACGGCCTTCCTACTCGCAGCCGGCACCTTCGCTGCCCTGAGCATCTACGGGACGGTGACCAAGCGGGACCTGGGGGCCTGGCGCACCTTCCTCTTCATGGGCCTCATCGGGGTGGTGCTGGCCAGCCTGGTGCAGGTCTTCTGGTCGAGCCCCGGCTTCAGCTTCGTTCTCTCCTGCGCCACGGTGGTGGTCTTCGCAGGACTGACCGCCTACGACACCCAGAAGCTCCGCGCCTTTCAGCTGGACAACGCGGGGGGCGGCGCCGGGGTCAGCTCGTTGACCATCGTCGGCGCGCTGATGCTGTACCTGGATTTCATCAACCTGTTCCTGGCGCTGTTGCGGCTGTTCGGCGATCGGCGGCGGTAGCGGGTCGAACTCGCTGTACCGGCGGCGGACCGAGCTAGCCCGAAGTGCCAGGGACCGCCGTCTTGATGCGCGGCGACTCGAAATGCCCTCTCATTCGCAACCGCTCCACCGGCTTTCCACCGATGATGTGGGACTCGATGATCTCGTCGACGTCCTCGAGCTTCACCCGGCCGTACCAAATCCCCTCCGGGTAGACGACCACCGTCACGCCGAACGCGCAGGCGTCCATGCATCCGGCGGTGTTGGCTCGGATCTCTCCCTTGAGCCCCCGCTTGGCCAGCTCCTCCTTGAAACGCTGGTGGATCGCCTCGCTGCCCTTCTGGCCGCAGGAGCCCTTCGGGTTGTCGTCGGGTCGGCGGTTGGTGCAGACGAAGATGTGGAGCCGATAGGGAGGCATTGACCCTTGACACCTAACGCAATCGGTGGGGGGCGTGCACCTCGGACGGCACAGTCGCCGCAGGCACAGCAGGTTTTGCCAAGCCAGGAGGGCAGGAATCGGGCAGCTTCGAACTGCCATGGATGGAATCGCACCCTCCCTTGCTTCCGCCTTCGAGCCCGAACGCTTCCGTCGCGAAGGGCACGCAATCATTGACCAGATAGCCGAGTACCTGCGGGCCGCCGCATCGCGGTCGCTCCCGGTCCTTCCCTGGGTCGAGCCGGAGGTGCAGCTCCGGAGCTGGACGGAGGCCCTTCCTGCCAATCCGGGCATCGATCTCGCGACCTTGATGGAGCGGGTGCTCGCCGGGTCGAACCACCTTCACGATCCGCGCTACGTCGGGCACCAGGTGACGGCCCCCCTTCCCAGCTCGGCGCTGGTGCACATGGTGACCGCTCTTCTGAACAACGGGACCGGCGTGTACGAGATGGGCCCGCTCTCGAACCCGATGGAGCGCAGCGCTCTGCGCTGGATGGCCCGGCAAGCGGGGCTTCCGAACGAGGCCGACGGCGTCCTCACGTCGGGAGGGTCGGTGGGGAACCTCACCGCACTACTGGCTGCACGCCAGGTTGCCGGCGAGGGGGACATCTGGGACGAAGGCGCGCCGGCAGGTCCACCGCTGGCGATCCTCACCTCCAGCGAGGCGCACTACAGCGTGCGCCGCGCGGTGCAGATCATGGGGCTGGGCCGGGCTGGGGTCGTACCGGTTCCGGTCGATGATCGCTTTCGCCTGAGGCCTGAAGCGCTGGCCGAGGCGGCGGCTCAGGCCGAGCGGGCCGGGCGGCGCGTGTTCGCAGTCGTTGCCAGCGCAGGGTCGACCTCGACGGGGAACTTCGACCCGCTGGACGCCGTGGCCGAGTTCTGCCAGCAGCACGGACTCTGGTTCCACGTGGACGGGGCGCATGGAGCGGCGGCGGTGCTTTCTCCGAAGTACGCTTCGCTCGCGGCGGGGATCTCGCGCGCCGACAGCCTGGTCTGGGACGCGCACAAGATGATGTTGCTGCCGGCCCTGCTCACCGCGGTGCTGTTCCGGGACGGCCACCACTCGTACCAGGCGTTTGCCCAGAAAGCGGACTACCTGTTCCAGGAACACGCCGAGGGCGAGTGGTGGGATTCAGGGCTTCGGACCCTGGAGTGCACCAAGAGAATGATGGGGGTCGAGCTGTGGGGCGCTCTGGCCCTCCAC
This sequence comes from Myxococcota bacterium, assembly GCA_046725335.1. Taxonomy (GTDB): domain Bacteria; phylum Myxococcota; class Myxococcia; order Myxococcales; family Myxococcaceae; genus RPRB01. Next base: position 3,370 of record JBKOYI010000001.1, read on the forward strand.
GGCACGCAGATGTTCTCCGACTACGTGACGCGGATGTTCGACCTGGGCCGGGCGTTCGCGGCAATGGTGCGGGAGACGACGGACTTCGAGCTGGCAGTGGAGCCTGACGGGAACATCGTCTGCTTCCGCCACCTGCCCCCGAAGGCGGTCGACCTCGATCGGTGCCAGGAGCGCGTGCGGCAGCATCTGCTGGCGGAGGGCAGCTTCTATCTCGTCCAGACCCGCCTGCGCGGCCGAGTCTACCTCCGCGTCACCCTCATCAATCCTCTGACGACCGAAGGCGACCTCGTGGAACTGCTCCAGCACATCCGGACTGCGGCCAGAAGGATTCTATAGCCCGGCACGGCCTGGAGGTGCCGCGTTGTCAGGGTGGCGGCTGCCCACGGTTTTTGCCAGACACGGTGTCGGCCGTCGGCGATGCGGCGTGCCTTCCCGCTCTCGGCCACGGTCCGGCTGGGTCAGAGCTGGCGAGCCGACGCGGTTGGTGGCGCTGTCGGCGATTCGGGCACGTTCGCGCGCTGGTGCTGGAAAAGACGGCGCCCGAGCAGCACGGCGACGATGCCCACGACCGCGAGTAACCACACCCATCGTGGCTGTTCGAGAAGCCACTTCGCCGCGCTGCTACCCAGAAACACGACTGCCGCTATCCCGGGGATCAGGCCGAGGGCCGAGCCCAGGAGAAACGTGCGATAGCGCACTCCCGAGAGTCCGATAACCCAATGCGCTGGCGGCGTGAGGAAAAAGACGAGCCGGATCGCGATCACCGCCCTTAGGCCGTGCCGAGCCAGCAGGTCATCGAAACGTCGAAAGCGCAGCGGAAGATGCCTGCTGACCCAATCGCGCGCCAGAAAGCGCGCGAAACCAAACCCGACGCTGCTGGCAAGGAGACTTGCAATGAGCGACAGCGCGAACGCCATCGGCCTCGGCCAGACCATCGAGGCAGGAATCAGAAAAACGATGCCCGGAACGCCGAGCGGCTGGAGCAGCCCAAAGCCCAGAACATAAAGCAACCCGCCCCAGCCGCCCGACCCAAGCAGGAGCGCTCGCACCCGCGAGACATCGCTCAGGGCATCGAAGAGGCCCCCGCGCCAGGCGATCATCACGAACGTGCTCACGACCGCCAGTGCCGCAATCTTTTGCGTTGGGCCGCTCCACTTCGGCCGAGCAACCAGTTCAGCTGAGTGTTTCATGTCCAGTCGTCAATCGGCAGCCAGGAGCTGATGCGGCGCGCTGCACTCATCGCCGCCCAGCTCGCCGCGCCGACGAGCGGGGCGTCTCCAGGCAGGACGGCACGAAAAGCCGCGACAATCGCGGCATCGACTCGATAGGGCACGAGCGCCGTCAGCAGAGCGAGCTCAGCAAGCGGCCGGTCCTGGCGGTCGAGTCCAGCCGTGGCCTCGCGCAGCCACGAGGCTCCCAACCCGGGAGCCTCGCCCTGCCACCCGGAAAGCTCTCGAGACACGAGCTCACGGACAGCCTCCGGAAGCGCCTCCCGCCCAGCGGTGTCGGCTGCGGCCGCCGCCCGTGCAAAAGCGCCGGCAATGCTCGGCTTGGTAGCTGCCCAGCGGAGGTCTGCGGGCAAGGCCGCATCGGGGAGCAGGGCGAGCGACGATCCCGGCGCGGGCGCAGGACGAGCGACGCTCCGCCGGGCAAATGTCGCGCCGAGCAGCCACCTCATGCCGCCCTGCATGAAGCGGAGGGAATTCGGCACGGGCGATCCGTCCAGAAACACGCTCACCATTCGGTTGAGGTAATGGAAGACGATCGCCGTCCCGATGATCTCCGGCGCATCACTCGGAGCAAACGGCGGCGAGCGAAGCACCGGATCACTCGGAGCGAGTGTCCGATCGGCCCAATGCGCGATGGCGCGCGATTCAGAAGCTTCGCCGCTCGCCTGCAGCATCAGTTCATGCACCGTCACGCAGTACGGGCACGCATTGGCTTTGGACACCGCGGTGGCGACTGCTTCCTTCTGCGCCCGCTGGACACGTCCCGCGAGGTACGTCTCGCGCAGGATGCACCAGGTCCCTGCGAGGACAGGCGGCACAGGTGAGTGCAGAACCAGAGGAGAGGTAAGCCGAGAGTCCGCCGCGATCTGCTCATAGACTGCGGCGACAAGGCCGGTCGCTCGTTCCTTGCGGACGGGCTCGACGTACTTGACCGCCTCGGGCGCGGCCGACTCGATTCGACTTTCGACCCGGTCGGTAACGAGCTCCCGGAGCCGCTCGACGGCGGGTGACTCCATGTTCGCTCCTTTCGCCGGCTCGGCCCTGACGCTTCCGGCGGCTCAACGTCGGCGGTCGGCGGTGAGCTTTGGTACTTCCCGGTACCATGGATAAGGTACTGACCGGTACCAGTCAAGGCCATGGCAAGGAAAACTCGCACCGATTCGCGCGACCGGATCCTGGCGGCCGCCGCCGAGGTGTTTTTGAACCGCGGCTTCAGCCGCGCGAACACATTGGAAATCGCCAGCCGGGCGCGGGTCTCCAAACGAGAGCTCTACGCTCTGTTCGAGAGCAAGCAGGCCCTTCTCGAAGCGTGCATTCGCTCCCGGGCCGAGCGCATGCGGGTGGCTCTCGAGCTCCCGGACGTCACCACTCGGGAAGCTCTCGGTGCGGCATTGACCGCCTTCGGCTGCGGCGTTCTTCGCGAGGTGAGCCAACCGGCCGTCATCGGCATGTTCCGGCTCGCCATCGCCGAAGCCGATCACTCGCCGGAGTTGGCCCGAACGCTCGACCAGCAGGGTCGAACCGCAAACCGCCGTGCTCTGAGCGCAGCGCTCGAAAGAGCGCAGGCCTCAGGGCTGGTTCCGCCCGGACACGCCCCGACGATGGCGGCGCAGTTCCTCTCTCTTCTCTGGGACGACTTGCACATGCGCCTGCTGCTCGGGGTCACCGCCCCCCTCACCCCCGAGGGAACAGAGGCCCGGTCGCGAATGGCCGCCGAAACCTTCCTGAAACTCTATGACCCCAGGGATACCCGCCCGAGACAGGTGGATTGACACCTTGCGGCCGCAGCTGACGGCCGGGGGGGCCAGACAAGTTCTCAGGTACCTCGCACCGCGACGCACCGCGCCATCAAAGACGGTGGCCGTCGCCAGAACGAGCTCAGACGAATGCTCCGATACCTCGGCAGGCCTCGTCGGGGATCGCTTGACGGGCGGGCCGATGTCAGACCCCCGCGAGATCGTCGATCCTCGCTCCCGAGGCAGGGAGCGTGACCATCGACGTGAGGTCATGCCATGACCGTGCACTTGTGGGACGTCAGCAGTAACCTCAAGATGTGGAGTGCAGCCTTCCAGCAAAACACAACATCTTGGGGTCCAGGCGCTTGACAGCCTGCTCGTTCCGTCGTCTGATTCCGGCCCACAGCAGACACGGCGGCGCTTCGAAGATCGAGTCGTAGCAGAGGGGAAGCACCGGGCTCGCCGCCGTTCCCAACCAGGTTCAGGAAGGCCTCCCCCGGCTGCCCCGCCAGGCACCGGAAGCAGGCCTGCTCGTCCCAAACGGTTACTTTTGAGGAGACCCCATGGAGCGTGAGCTGAAGTCCCCGCCGTCCGGCAAGGAGCGGAAACAGGCCAAGGAAAAGAAGTCGGCTCGCACCAGCGGACTGACAGTCCCGCGCTACTTCACGACGCCGGGGGTCGACCCGGCCGACGAGATGGCCTGGGAGTTCCGCACCGCCGGCATCACCGGCGAGGACGGCAAAGTCGTCTTCGAGCAGCGCAACATCGAGGTCCCCAAGTCCTGGTCCATGCTGGCCACCAACGTCGTGGCCTCCAAGTACTTCCGCGGGACGCCGGGCACGCCCGAGCGCGAATCCAGCGTCCGCAAGCTGGTCGGCCGAGTGGCGGACACGCTCACCCGTTGGGGCCAAGAAGGGGGCTACTTTTCCACCGAGGCCGACCGGACCGCCTTCCACGCCGAGCTCACCCATCTCCTTCTGCGGCAGAAGGCGGCCTTCAATTCGCCGGTCTGGTTCAACGTGGGAGTGGAACAGCACCCGCAGTGCTCGGCCTGTTTCATCAACTCGGTCGACGACTCGATGGAAAGCATCCTCGGACTGGCCAAGACCGAGGGCATGCTCTTCAAGTACGGCAGCGGCACCGGCAGCAACCTCTCACCGCTGCGCTCCAGCAAGGAGCTGCTGGCCGGGGGCGGGACCGCCTCCGGTCCGGTTTCCTTCATGAAGGGGTTCGACGCCTTCGCTGGGGTCATCAAGAGCGGCGGCAAGACGCGGCGGGCGGCCAAGATGGTCATCCTCAACGCCGACCATCCGGACATCGTCGAGTTCATCCGCTGCAAGGCCCAGGAAGAGAAGAAGGCCTGGGCGCTCATCGAGGCCGGCTACGACGGGAACTTCAATGGGGAGGCCTACAGCTCCATCTTCTTCCAGAACTCCAACAACTCGGTCCGGGTGACGGACGCCTTCATGAAGGCGGTGGTGGAGGACCAGGTCTGGCAGACCCACGCCGTCCGCGACGGCCGCCCGATGGAGACCTACCGGGCCCGTGACCTGTTCCAGGAAATCGCCGAGGCCGCCCACCTCTGCGGCGACCCGGGTCTTCAGTTCGACACCACCATCAACGACTGGCACACCTGCCCGAACACGGCCCGGATCAACGCCTCCAATCCGTGCTCCGAGTACATGTTCCTGGACGACTCGGCCTGCAACCTGGCGTCCCTGAACCTCATGTTGTTCCGGAGCCCGCTGGACGGCAGCTTCGACGTGGAAGCGTTCCGACATGCGGTGGACGTCGTGCTCCTGGCCCAGGAGATCATCGTCGGCTTCAGCAAGTACCCCACCGAGAAGATCACCCTGAACAGCCACGCCTATCGGCCGCTGGGGCTTGGCTACGCCAACCTCGGTGCGCTGTTAATGGCTTCGGGGCTGCCCTACGACTCGGAGGTGGGCCGCAACTATGCCGCCGCAGTCACCTCGCTCATGTGCGGTGAGGCCTACTGCATGTCGGCCAAGATGGCCGAGAAGATGGGCCCGTTCAGCGGCTACGAGAAGAACGCCGAGCCCATGCTCCGGGTCATCGGCAAGCACCGCCGGGCCGGCTACCAGATCCCGCCCGAGGGTGTGAGCGAGGACCTCTTCAAGGCCCAACGCCAGGCCTGGGACGACGCGCTGGCCCTGGGCACCGAGGGCGGCTTCCGCAACAGCCAGGTGACCGTGCTGGCCCCCACCGGGACCATCGGCTTCATGATGGACTGCGACACCACCGGCATCGAGCCGGACATCGCCCTCATCAAGTACAAGAAGCTGGTCGGTGGGGGGATGCTGAAGATCGTCAACAACACCGTCCCGCTGGCGCTCCAGCGGCTGGGCTATTCCACGACCGAGGCCCAGAGCATCGTCAGCCACCTCGACCAGCGAGAGACCATCGAAGGCGCCCCGGGCCTGAAGCCAGAGCACCTCCCCGTCTTCGACTGCGCCTTCAAGCCGGCCAAGGGGGAACGCAGCATCCACTGGCTCGGCCATCTGCGGATGATGGGGGCCACCCAGCCCTTCCTCTCCGGCGCCATCAGCAAGACCGTCAATCTGCCCACCACCGCCACGGTGGAGGACATCGAGAAGGCCTACCTGGAGGCCTGGAAGCTGGGGCTCAAGGCGGTGGCGGTGTACCGCGACGGGTGCAAGCGCAGCCAGCCGCTCAACACCTCCAAGAAGGACGAGGCCAAGGCCGAGCCAGCGGTGCCGCTGGAAACAGCCCGGGCGGTGCGCCGGCGGTTGCCGGACGAACGCCGGAGCATCACCCACAAATTCAGCATCGGCGGCCACGAGGGCTACCTCACGGTGGGCATGTACGACGACGGCTCGCCGGGCGAGCTGTTCGTGGTGATGGCCAAGGAGGGCTCGGTGGTCTCGGGCCTGATGGACAGCTTCGCCACCTCCGTCTCGCTGGCGCTCCAGTACGGCGTGCCCCTGCGCGTACTGGTCGACAAGTTCAGCCACACCCGCTTCGAGCCGTCGGGCTTCACCGGGAACCCGGACATCCCCATCGCCAAGTCGATCACCGACTACATCTTTCGCTGGCTGTCGCTGAAGTTCGACAAGCCGGCGGAGGAAGGCGAGCCGGAGGAGCCGGCTTCCGCCGCGGCCTCGGAGATGAAGGCCCTGCCCGCGCCGGAAATGCAGCCGCCCGAACCGGTGGCCCCGCCACGGCAGGCCTTCCTCAACCAGCAGGACGCCCCACCCTGCCACACGTGTGGCGCGATCATGTTCCGCAGCGGGGCCTGCTACAAATGCAATAACTGCGGCGCGACCAGCGGCTGTAGCTGAAGTCCAGAACGGCCCAGCGAGGAGCGGGGACAGCAACGATCTCCGCTCCCAGTTCTCCGCCAAGGTGCTGTCCGGCGCCGAGTCGTGGTCGCATCGTGGAGCTGAAAGCCGCGGGCGATGAGTCGCCGTTTCCTCATCGGACCGGGCCATCCGATGGCGGTTTCAAGTGACGGCAGCGAGCGGAACAACTACCTGCGCGATCGCGAGAGGGGCTGACCGGGTCGTGATTCACTGCGCGCGCGGAAGCCGACTGCGCTGGCGAGGATCGCGTCGCCGACCCGGCCGAGGGCGCTGAGATACTGACTCCCCGCGCGCCGCACCAGGCGGATGCGGCGGCGCGCGCGGACATCGGTCAGCCGTCGTGCCACCAGGCCCTGGCGCAGGTTGGCCAGCGCGAGAGAGGGTAGGAAGGCGACACCGCCTCCGGCGGCGACCAGCCCTTGGATGGTTGCGTAGTCGCTCGTGCCAAATTGCAGCCGCGGACGGAAGCCGGCCCTTTGGCAAACCACCTCGAGCAGCCCCATGCACGCGCAGGCCCGGCCGCCGATCCAGGTTTCCTCGGCGAAGTCACCCAGCGCGAGCCTTGCTTGTCGCGCGCGCTCATGACCGGCGCGCAGCGCGACGTAGAACGGTTCCTCGAAGACCGGAACCCGCACCAGCTGGCTGCTCCCGGGATCGGGAAGAAGGTCGAAATCGAAGTCGAGGGCCAGATCGAGCTCGCCCTCCTCCAGCAAGGCCAGCACGTCCCGGGGCTCGGCCTCGGTGAGCACCACGTCGATGCCCGGCGCGCTCGAGTGCAGGGTGGCAATGGCCCGGCTCACCACCGTGGCGGCGGCGGTGGGAAAGGCGCCCACGCGCACGCGGCCGGTGTCGCCGGCGGCCATCGACTGGAGCTCCCGCTCGGCTTCCTTGAGCTGCTGGAGGATGGTGTCGGCACGCTGCACGAGCAGACGGCCAGCGTCGGTCAGGCGAACCCCGCGGCGCGTCCGCTCGAACAAGGCAAGGCCGGCCTCCTCCTCGAGCGCCGCTACCTGCTGCGACACGGCCGACTGGGTCAAGCAAAGCACCCGTGCCGCCCCGGCGAGTGAGCCGCGGGTGGCGACCTCGCGGAATGCCCGAAGTCGGTTGGGGCTCAGCATCAAGAGATCCTTGTAGCGGTCCTCAATATTTCGCGCTACTGGCCAGCCCGAGGCGTTGGCAATAGTCCGGGTCCATGATGAACGCGGCGCGCGAGCCGAGTCACCGGCGGGCAGCGGCGCTGAGCCTGCTCGTCCTCGCCTGCGCATCGGCCCCACCGCGCACCGCGTCCGTCGCCGCCAGCTCGCCCATGAATCGAAAGCTGGTCGTCCTGGATGCGCCCACGAACCTCGGCCTCCGTCCGCCGCGCCCCGGAGTGGTTCCCGGCGTCGCGGGCATGCCCAGAGCCCTGCGTGCACGGCGGCTGGTGCAACGGCTGGGAGCCACCGACGGCGGCGCGGTCGAAAGCCCACCCTATTCGGCCGATCCGGACTTCGCCGTCGGGTTCCGCAACGGGGGTGGGATCCGTCTCTTCTCCGAGCGATTGGCCGAGCGCACGCGCCCGCTGGTGCGCTCGGGCGCGTTTCCGATCGTGCTGGGCGGCGATTGCAGCGTGCTCGTTGGAACCATACTGGGGCTCAAGCCGCTCGGACGTTACGGCCTGGTCTTCATCGACGGCCACGACGACTTCTCGCCGGTGCGCGACCCGGACAAGTTTCGCGGTCTGGTCACTGCCGCGGGCCAGGATCTTGCGCTGGCCACCGGGCGGGGCCCCGCGGCCTTGGCCGACATCCAGGGCGCGCGCCCCTACGTTGCCGAGGCCGACGTGGTGGTGTTTGGCATGTACCACGATCCGTCCGACGCCAAGGACTACGACCTGGCGCTCCTGGACTCGACATCCATTCGCCAGCGCCGCATCGACTGGATCCGCGCTGTCGGCGTTCGCGAGGCGGCAGAGGAGACCATGCGCTGGCTCGAATCCAAACCCCTGGATGGCTATTGGATCCATGTCGATGCCGACGTCCTCGACCAATCGGTCATGCCGGCGGTCGATTCGCCGAATCCGAACGGCCTCTACTTCGACGAGCTGGCTCAAGCGCTACAAATATTTCTTTCGAGCCCCAAGGCGGTCGGGCTCGAGATCACGATCTACGATCCCGAACTCGATCCGGACGGGGTCTACGGCGACCGTCTGGCCGACACCATCGTTCGGGCCTTCGGAGAAGCGCGGCCGGGTAGTGCCCCTCCCCGCTTGCGATTCGCCGCCGAGCTGACGGCCCTCAATCGGGAGCCGACCGAGGATCTGGCGCTCTACGGTCAATTCGTTGGTGATTGGGAGTTCGAGCGAACGAAACAGATGCTTGATGGAAGGGTCGAGCGCGCTCGTGGCCAATGGCACTTTGGTTGGATCCTCGAGGGCCGCGCGATCCAGGATGTCTTCATGGTACCCGGGCGCAGACAGCGCGAGGCCGGTGCGCCACTGACGACCTACGGTGTGGTGGTGAGGACGTACGATCCCAAGAGACGGAAATGGCGGATCACCTGGCACGACGCGCTGCGCGGGAGCACCATCACGCTTTCCGGCGAACGTCGCGGCGACGAGATCGTCCAGGAAGCACGTGATGAGCAGGGGCGCCGCGTCCGTTGGGTCTTCTCGAGCATCCGAGCCGACTCCTTCCGTTGGCGGCTGGAGGCCTCGCCCGACGAGGGCAAGACCTGGAACGTCACCCAGGAGCTGGTGGCTCGGCGGGCCGAACGATGAGGCGAGGATTGGCGTTTCTGTCTCTCGTGACGACGGCCGCGATCGGAGCGTGCGCTGGGCCCCGGAATTCACCGAGCCGGTCCGAAGAGCTCAGCGTGGACAAGGTGTCCGAGTCGTACGCCAAGTTGATCCTCGCGGTGGGCCTCCACGATGATGCCTATGTCGATGCGTACTACGGGCCCCCTGAATGGCGCGCGGCGGTCAAGCGCAGTCGGCCTTCTCTGAAGCAGATCCGCGCCGACGCCGAGCGGTTGGCCGCCGTCGTTCAGACCATGCCGCACCAGGGCGACGAGCAAGCCGCGCAGCGCCAGCGTTTCCTGATCAAGCAGCTCACCGCCCTCATCGCTCGGCTTGACTTGCTGGAGGGGAAGCGGCGTCGCTTCGACGAGGAGTCGCGTTTGCTCTACGACGCGGTCGCGCCGGTGGTGCCCGAATCTCGTTTCGACAGCGTTCTGGCGCGCATCGATCGCCTGGTTCCCGGTCCCGGGTCGCTCAATGCTCGGATCGAAGAATTGCGCAAGTCGCTGGTCATTCCGCCCGATCGGCTCGATGCCGTGTTCGCCGCCGCCATCGCCGAATGCCGGGCACGGACCCAGCGTCACATCCAGCTCCCCGAGACCGAGAGCTTCACCATCGAATACGTGAAGGACAAGCCGTGGGGCGGATACAACTGGTACCAGGGGAGCTACCGCAGCGTCATCCAGGTCAACGTCGACCTGCCCATCCACATCGATCGCGCGATCGATCTCGCCTGCCACGAAGGTTACCCCGGCCACCATGTCCAGAACGTCCTCATCGAGAGGGGCCTCGTTCGCGGGCGGGCTGGACCGAGTTCACGGTGGTTCCGCTCTTCGGCCCGATGAGCCTCATCGCCGAGGGCAGCGCCAACTACGGCATCGAGTTGGCATTCCCAAGGGA
>JBKOYI010000069.1:0-10568 GCA_046725335.1 Myxococcota bacterium
CCCCCAACGAAGATTGGTGAGCTCAGTTGAAGGCGCTCTTACCTTGGACCATCGTTCTCGCGGTCCTGATGACTTCTCCATCGAACCATCAGAGCGACGCAGATGCCGAGATGTCGGCCGCGGCCACTCGTTTCCTCGCCGCCCTCCAGCCCGAGCAGCGCCAGCGGGGCCAGCTGGGCTTCGACGAACGTGAGCGCACCAACTGGCACTTCGTCCCGCGCGGTCGAATGGGGCTTCCGTTCAAGAGCATGTCCCCGGAACAGCGGCAACTGGCGGAACGGCTCGTGGCCACCGGGCTGAGTCGCCAGGGGTACGACACCGCGCTGACAATCATCGGGCTCGAGACGGTGCTCGCCGAGACGGACGGACCGTATCGCGACCCCGAGCTCTACTACCTCACCATCTTCGGAAACCCGGGAGCGCACCAGCCATGGGGCTGGCGTTTCGAGGGTCACCACCTTTCGCTGAACTTCACATCTCCGGTGACCGCGCTCCCCGCGGTGACCCCCTCCTTCTTCGGAAGTAACCCGAATGAACGCCGCCGAGAGCGGGGTGTCGTGGAGAGGGTCCTCGCCCCGGAGGAGGACCTCGCCCGGGAACTCGTGAAGTCGCTCGATCCGACCCAGCGGAAGTTGGCGATCCTCTCCTCCAGCGCGCCTCCCGACATCCTCAACGGACCGGGAAGGGGGCTCAGCCCGGCGGCTGGCATCGGATACGCACAACTCGGCGAGTTGCAGCGCGGTTTGCTGGTCCGGCTGCTCAAGGTGTACCTCGACCGCCACCGTCCCGACGTCGCCGGTGCGGAGTGGGCACGCATCGAGCAGGCCGGGCTCGGGGCCATTCGGTTCGCTTGGGCGGGCGGGCTCGAGCGCGGCCAGGGCCACTACTACCGAGTCCAGGGGCGCAGCTTCGTGATGGAGTACGACAACACGCAGAACCACGCGAACCACGTCCACACGGTGTGGCGCGACGCAGAGCGAGACTTCGGTGTGGACTTGCTGCGAGAGCATTACCTCGCGTCACACCGCGACGCCGGGGGGTGACGGCGCCATCGGTTGCTCGGCGAGGCCTGGGACCCGTGGCTAGGCGGTCTTGATCGTCCGGGTGATCTGCCCGTTGGCCTGCCAGTACGTGTGCTTCTTGGCGATGAAGCGTCCAAGGAAGAACAACCCGGGTTTTCGAGCCGCGGACCAGGTGGGGCGTGTCGCTTCAGCAAGCGAGGGGGACGGCGACAGGACCAGGAGGCGCCCGGCGTGGGTGCTCACGGCCGCCGAGTGTAGAGCAGTCCCGGGGCCGTGGTCAGGCTGGGGCGAGTCTCGAAGCTGGGCGTTCCGCTGGGCCAGCGCGTCGGCCTGGGCGCGAAGCCGGGCGTGCCGACGGAAACCGCGAGGCTCCAAGGCGCTCACCAAGGCGAGGACCGGGGACACCGCCGCCGCCAGCCGCCCGCCGTATCGCCGCATCCACTCCATCGCCGACACGGGACGGTCGCAGTGGGCCGATCGCCCGCAAGAGAGCCGCTGCCGGCCCGACGGGGTCAGCTCGGCATCAGCTCCTTGAACTTCGGCGGCTCCTCGCCGAGCCACTGGGGATGCTCGGCGGTCGAGTCGAAGATGGAGGTGGTCTTGAACAGCTCGAACTCCCCCTGCGAGGCCGCTTCCCGGGTCCTCGCCAGCAGGGCCTGGACCTGCACGTCGGTCATCGGGCGAAACGTGCGCGCCGCCTCCAGGGTCTGCTCGAGAATCTCCATGCTGTCGCAGCCGGTGATGACCACCGAGGTCGGAAGGTTCAGAGCATAGTGGAGGCACTCGACCGGGGTGACGGTCCTCGACTTCAGGATGATGCCGTTGGCCATGCTCTTCATCCCCAGCACGCCGATCCGGAGGCGGACCAGCTCGGGAACGACCAGCTTCTCGAAGCTGCGGTAGTGCGCATCCATGACGTTGAGCGGCATCTGCGCGGTGTCGAAGGTGAATCCGTGCTCCCGGGCGACCTCCAGCATGTGGAGGTGGATGCGCGGGTCCTTGTGCCCGGTAAACCCGATGAACCGGATCTTCCCCGCTCGCCGGGCCTCGACCAGCGCGGCGTTGGCCCCTTCCTCGTCGAAGATCCGATGTGGATCCTCGAACCGGATCACCTCGTGGTGCTGGACCAGGTCGATGCGATCGGTCTGGAACCGGCGGAGCGACTCCTCGAGCTGCCGGCCCGCCTCGCGCTTCGACCGTCCGTCGATCTTGGTCATCAGGAACACCCTGTCCCGGTATCCGTCTCGGAGCGCCTTGCCCACCCGCTCTTCGCTCTTGCCGTCGTTGTAGTCCCAGGAGTTGTCCAGGAAGTTGATCCCCTCGTCGATCGCCCGCCGGACGATGCGCAGCGCGAGCTGCTCGTCGACGTTGGGCAGCCCGAGGTGCCAACCCCCGAGCCCGATCGCCGACACGCGCTCCCCCGTCCGGCCGAGCTGCCGATACGGGGCCCCACGCTCTTCCACTCTGTCTGGACCATCCATCGGCACACCTCCGGGCTCTGCGCTCCACGACCCGCGTTCCGGCGCCCGAGCGAGCATAGGGACGGCCCCCGGCCGCGGCCCGCCGGGAGCAGCAGGGGATGACCGGCGCCGAACGCGCCGAGAGCCGCTGCTAACGTCCAAGGAAGAACAACCCGGGTTTTCGGGCCGCGGACCAGGTGGACCTGCTCCAGACGCGGGACCTGGTGGCGATCAAGCCAGGCGCTCTGAAGAACCCCGCCGGGCGGACCGAGCGCTGAGGGCCTCCGCACGGCGTTCGCCCCAGGCCGCCGGTAGTTCGCCGCGCGCCGGCGGCAGTTCGCGTCATCTCGCAACCATCCGCTGCGCGGGAGAGGTAGGCCTGGACCGCCATGTCCCTGGGAAGCCCGCTCCCGCCGCCCACCGTGCTCGCGCGCCGGGTGCTGCTCGCTGGCGTCACGGTCGCGGTGGCCGACATGGGGTGGGCGCTGCTCTGGGCGGTGGGCATACACGGGGTGAGCCCCCGGAAGGTGTTCCAGGCCGTCGCCTCCGGCCTGCTCGGCCCGGCGGCGTTCGAGGGCGAGTGGCGCACGGCGCTGCTCGGCCTGCTGCTCCACACCGCGATCGCCTTCGTCTGGACGTTGCTCTTCCTGCTTGCGCTCACCGGCTGGCCGGGCCTCCGCGAGCGAGTCAGCACCCGCCGTGGCGCGCTGCTCGTTGGCCTCCTCTACGGCGCCGGGGTCTGGATCCTCATGGATTCGGTGGTCCTTCCCCTCAGCCGCGCCCGGCCCACGCCGCCCACTGCGCTCTGGTTCTGGCTGCAGTTGCTCACCCACCCCTTCCTCGTCGGCCTCCCCATCGTGGGCGTGCTCGCCGGGCACGCAGCGCCGCTGCGTCGGGTCGCTCCCTCGGCGACGTCCGGGACGGGGTCGGGGAAGTCCTCCTCGCCCTCGCTCCGGAACTGATCCGCGGGACTGCCCGGAGATCCGCCGGACGGGGGCGGGCACTCCCGTAAATGACGGTCCGGCCCCCTGTTTCGCAGGTGTGGTCCGGCCGTACCACGTCGGATGTGGGCCGGATGCGCTCCTGCGCCGCCGACGGCCGGCTGTTGTGTATGGAGGTTCCCAAGGGGGAGCTTCCGGAGCGCCTGCGGTCTCCAGTGCACGACGAGCACGAGCGTCAGCAACGCGAGGCAGTCGAGGCCCGCCTGCAGACCGAACGGGGACCGCCGCTCGTCGCGCTCCTGCGCCGCTGACGTCGCTCAGCCGCGACGGGCGCCCTTGGCGAACCGCTCCTCGATCGCTCTGAATAGCTAATGTGCTGACGGTGACCACGGCCGTCGAGTTGTGGCAAGGCCTCTCTCCTGAGCAGCACGACCAGGTAGCGAAAGTCTGCCCCGAAAGGCGCTTCCCCAAGGGGAGCACCATCTTCGCGCCCGGAGCCGCGCCGGACGCCCTCTATGTGCTGAAGTCGGGACTCGTGACGCTGAGTCACCTGTCCGAGGGCGGCCAGGAGTCCATACTTCGGGTCTTTGGGCCTGGGGACGTGTTCGGGGAGCTCTTGCTGACGGTCCCCGCCCGACCGTTTCTGGCGAGGGCCCTCACGGCCTGCGTGGTCACGGTGATCCCGGCCAAGACGTTCCTCTACCTTCTCTCCACCGTCCCCCGAATCGGATTCAATTTCGCCTCCGTCCTCTCGAGGCACCTGGCCGAGATGGCGCTCGACCGCGCGGAGTCCAGCCACAAGTGGTCCTCCGAGCGACTCGTCCTCACCCTCGTGAAGCTAGGCGCTGCCCATGGGGTGGAGGAACCCGGCGGAACGGCTATCACCCTCCCCCTGACCCATCAGATTCTCGCCGACATGATCGGGACGAGTCGCGAGACAGTGACCCGGGACCTCCGGCGCTTGAAGGGAAAGGGCGTCGTGAGCCAGCGGGGTCGAACCCTCACCATCCAGCCGACCCGCCTGCGAGCGCTGGTGCCCGGCTGGCCTTCCAGGAAGGCGTAACCTCTCTTCGAACCCCGGGCGGCAGTGTGACACCTGTCACGGCAGCCCAGACCACCGGGCTTAAGGTTACTCGTAGCGGGAGAGGTGGTTCCTCCTTCGAAGGAGGTGAAGCACATGACCCTACAATTCCTTCCGGTAACCAGCTCGTTGATTCCCGGGATGTTGATCCTGGCGATGCTTGTTGCCGGTGTGGTGTACGGATGGTGGAGCGACAAACACTCCCACCAAGCAGAGGCCTAACCAGTCGCTGTTAGCGCTCACAGCTACAGCTTCGGGAGCGCGTACCCGAGGCCAGGAAGATGTTCGCCCAGACTCGAGACTGGCCCGGACCAGGCGAGCGGGAGCGGTCCTCTCCTCCATGGTTGCCGAGGGCAGCCTCTCAACTCGCCCACGGCTTTAGCGCGAGAGAACGGCGTCATTACGCGAAACGGATTTGAGGGAGGATTGAGGGAAGGCCCTCGCCCTCAGAGCCCGACGGAGTAATCGGAATTCGTCCGGTGGTCACGTCGAACCGAGGAACCGCCGAGAGTTATCGAAGGTCTTGACGAGGCGCTTCGAGCTACAGGGTGGTCCTGCACGGACTGTGGCTCCGGGGGGTAGCGGTTCAAGCCAGCAGCTCCGTTCACCCCCACGCCGATCAGCCATCGCCTGGCCACCAGGGGGCGCAGCCGGCTCGGCGCCTCCAGAACGGCTACGCGGGCTTGATGTTCTGGTTGACCCGGAAGAGGTTGTTCGGGTCGTACTTCTTCTTCACCTGGGCGAGGCGGGCGTAGTTGTCGCGGTAGGCGTTCTTCACGTTGTCCTCGCCCTCGTCCATCATCATGTTGATGTATCCGCCGCCGGACGAGAACGGGTGCAGGGCGAGCCAGTAGTCCTTGGCCCATTGCATGAGGCGGGGGTTGGCCGCGGGATCGGGATCGACCCCCACGATGACCTCGGCGAAGTTCGCTTCACGGAAGCTGAAGGCCATGTCTCCCTTCTTTGACCTCTGCGCGGCACCATTGATCGGGTACAGGTGCATGGTCGAGTGCGGGCTGGGGAGGCGCTCCCCGTACTTCACGTGGAGGTCGATGGCCTTGTCGCTCAGCTCCTGGAAGAAATCGGCCTTCCAGTACCATTGCAGGCCCGCCGGGTAGAGCGCGTCGAAGAGGCTCTGCAACACCGGGAAGGGGATCGGTCCGGCAAAGTCCATCAGCGGCGGCGAGAACTTCCGGATGGGCTTGAAGGCTTCCTCCGCCTTGGCCATGTCACCGGTGTAGCACCAGCAGATCACCGCGACCTTCTTCAGGTGGTGCTCGGTCGGGAACATCGGAACCGGGGGCACCGTCGCGAAGCCGAACCAGCCATTGATGTCCTCTGGAGCCTTGAGGATGAAGTCCCGCCACCAGCGGAGCACCTCCGCTCCCTTCTCGATCGGCCAGAACATCGGCCCGCCGTAGACGGTGCCCACCGCACCGGCGCGGAAGAGGAACGAGGTCACCACCCCGAAGTTGCCGCCGCCGCCGCGCACCGCCCAGAAGAGATCCGCGTTCTCCTCCGCCTTGGCCGTGACCAGGCGGCCGTCGGCGAGCACGACGTCCACGCTGACGAGGTTGTCGATGGTCAGGCCGTATTTGCGGCTGAGGTAACCGATCCCGCCGCCCAGGGTCAGGCCGCCCACGCCGGTGGTGGAGATGAATCCGCTCGGCACGGCCAGGCCGAACGGGTGGGTCGCGTGGTCCACGTCGCCCCAGAGGCACCCGCCCTCGACCCGCACCGTCTTGTCCTTCGGGTCGACCCGGATCCCTCGCATCCGCGAGAGGTCCACAACCAGTCCCCCGTCGCAGATCCCGAGTCCCGGCCCGTTGTGGCCGCCGCCGCGCACCGCGAGGAGCAGCTTCTTCTCCCGGGCGAAGTTCACGCCGGCGATCACGTCGGCGACGTCCGCACACTTCGCGATCAATGCCGGCTTCCGGTCGATCATGCCGTTGTAGACCTTGCGAGCGGCGTCGTACCCCGCGTCGCCCGGGGTGATCAGCTCGCCGCGTAACTTCCCACGCAGCTCCTGGATGTCTGTCTCGTTCATGATTTCTCCCAACGCGTTCAGAAAACGTCTGCCTTTCGGAGACGGCTCACAGTGGCGCGCCGGGCGTTAGGGCGGCGTTAGCCTGAGCGTTAGGGTGGCCCCCGATCAGAAATAATCGCACTCGGCAAGATCCGTGCCCGTCTCGGGTCGGGCCGGCGCTCAGCCGAGGTCGGGGAGCAGGGCCCGCGCGTGCTATGTCAAACGACATGTCGGAGCCTCGCGAGGTGCGCTGTTTCGACTACGTGACCGTGCCCTACGGTCGGGTCCGCGAGCTTCTCCATTCCGACGCGACCGGGATCTTCTCCCGCGCCACGGCCACGGCGAGTAACCGCGCTCGCGAGCTCATGGCCACCTTGCGCCTGAACGTGGGCCCGATGGAGGTCGGGGTCGACGTCCGGCTTCAGGTCAGCGCCGTCACCGACGAGGTCGCTGCGTACGGCGACCCGCTTACGCGCCTCGACTTTACCTGGCAGGCTGCCCAGAGCGCCGGCTTCTTCCCGACGATGGAGGCCACGCTCACCGCGTACGCCCTGTCGCCCGAGGAGACGCATCTCGATCTGCATGGCCGCTACCGTCCCCCACTCGGGACTCTGGGGACGGCCATCGACGCCACCGTGGGACATCGGGTCGCCGAGGCCACGCTGCTCCGGCTGTTACGCGACGTCCGGACGGAGATCATCACCGAGCTCGGCGCGGGACCAGGCGCAGGGTAGCGGTTCCCGAGGACCGCTCTTGCTCTCCGGGCCAGGTCGAGTTCGCCCGACCGAGCCGGCGCGGCCCGGTCCGCCGCTCAGCCCTGAATCGATCGGGAGAAGCGCAGGATGGCCTCGAAGATGCTCTCGATGTCGTCGGGATCGAGCCCGCGGTCCTTGGCCCAACCTCGTCGCGTTTCCAGGACTCTCGCTTCGCGCGCCGCGTCCTTCACATCGGCCCCAAGGGCGGCCTTGCTCGCACCGGCTCGCTTGGAGAGCACCGCCCTTCGTTCCAGCACGGCCAGGAGCTCCTGGTCCAGCTCGTCGATGAGCTCGCGGGTCTCCCTCAATGCTGGTGACAGGTCCCCCAGATCCGGGATGGCCAGGGAGGCCGCATCCTTTGCTTGGAGCTCGGGACCTCGAGCATCCAGCGCAATGTCGATGCCCTTGAGGGCCCGGAGGAGGTCCTGGCGGGCCCTCGCCGCGAAGGGATTGAAGCGGTGCAGCGCCGGCAAGAGGTGCCCGGCGTCCACTCGGACCGCCTCGATGGTTCTGGCCATGCCCTGAAACGACGGTGGAGCGTTAGCGGAATCGGTGGGGACTCCGACGTCCAACATTCCTTTGGCGACGAAGAATGTCAGCGCGTGCGTGAGCGCCATCTGCCTGTCGTTCACCTCCGCGCTCAGGCCCACCGTCTGGCAACCCACGCTGCGGAAGAACTCCTCCACTTCGGTCACCGCTTGGGGGTGGGCGGGGTTGGGGCAAATTACCACGCGCAATGGCCGTTCTCCGCGAGCGAGACTCGCCGGCCCGAACAGCGGGTGCGTTGCCACCCAGGGTTGGACGCTTCCAAAGAGCCGGGTCATGACCTCGCTCGGCATCACCTTCACGCTGCCCACGTCCAACACGATCTGCGCCGGAGTCAGGTGAGCGGAGAGAGCGGTCAGCGCTGACTCGAACTGCTCCAGCGGAACGGCAAGCACCACGAACTTCGCTCCGACGACCAGCTCGCTCAGCGAGCCAGCATGAAGCACCTCCGGGACCGGGGCGTACGGGTCGAACGCGCGTACCGAGGCATTGGCTTCTCGACAGAGGTCCGCGAACGCCCGACCAAAGCGTCCGTACCCCAGCAGGGCAACGGAGACCGGAGAGCTAAGCAACACGCACCCGGGGATGCCGCATGCGCCGTGGCAAGACACTTTTGAGACTTTGATGGGCGTCCCGCAGCATGTGTGCAGTGGTGTCCCACCCCAGGCACGCATCCGTGACCGAGCAGCCGTACTTGAGCCGGGAGAGGTCCGAGGGAATCGGCTGGTTCCCGGCAACCAAGAAACTCTCCACCATGAAGCCCACCACGGAGCTGTTCCCATTCTCCACTTGGTGGACGACATCCTTCATGACGAGCGGCTGCAGCTCCGGATTCTTCCAGGAGTTGCCGTGCGAGCAATCCACGACGATGTTGTTCGGTAAGGACGCGTCGGCCAGGGCCTGCTCCGCGAGGCGGATGGACACGGCATCGAAATTGGGACGACCTCCTCCCCCGCGCAAGACGAGGTGGCCATGGCGATTGCCACGGGTCCGAACGATGGCGGACGTGCCCTGTCCGTTGATGCCCAGGAAGCTGTGAGGCCGGCTCGCAGACAGAATGCCGTTGACGGCGACTCCGGTGTCGCCGTCGGTTCCGTTCTTGAAGCCCACAGGGGTGGACAGTCCTGAGGACATCTCCCGATGTGTCTGGGATTCTGCCGTCCGCGCACCGATGGCCGTCCAGGCGATGAGGTCGCCGTAGTACTGCGGCGCGATCGGGTCCAGGGCTTCGGTTCCCGCCGGAAGACCGAGCTCGTTCACGTCGAGCAGGAAGCGGCGCGCCCGGGCGACGCCTTCGTCCACGCGAAAGGAGTCATCCATGTACGGGTCATTGACGAAGCCTTTCCAGCCAACCGTGGTGCGCGGCTTTTCGAAGTAGACCCGCATCACCAGGAGCAGGGTCTCCTTCACCTCGTCGCTCAACCGTTGGAGCCTCTCGGCATACTCCAGGCTCGCCACCGGGTCGTGAATCGAGCAGGGACCAACCACGACGAACAGCCGGGAATCCGTACCGTCCAGGATCGCCTCGATGGCCGCTCGCCCTTCCACGACGGTCTTCGCTGCGCGATCGCTGAGAGCCAGCTTTGCCTTCACCGCCTCCGGCGAGGGCATGACATCAAAGCCAATGACATTGACGTTTTCTATCTGTCGCACGGTCGGCCTACAGGCTGTGAAGAAGGCTTGGTCTCGAACGTCCGGGCCACTCGAACCGCTAGCCCTGCTCTAGCAAGGTGAGCGACGCTATTCGCGGGGACAGCCACATTCAACCGCGTCCTCGGCGACGTCGACGACGGCCGCCCCAGGTGCTCGACGAGGTGTCAAACACCGCGTCAGGTCTCGCCCGGGCGTTCAGCCCCGCCGGCGGGCTCGACTACGTGTGCGGCGCGGCGGCGTGGCGAGCGCGGCGACTGCCGGGCGAAGGACCCGGGCGTGGGCGGGCGGGCTCGGGTGCCGGTGCCCCCGGGCAAGGGACCGCCTGGGCCAGGGGGGCCGGGGCGGCAGGAGCGGGGACCAGACGGGGACGCGCCCGGGCGTTGGGGGCGAAGATGACGCCGAGGACGTCGCGCAGCAGCCCCGACGCGCCGTCGGCCACCACGTGTGAGTCGCCGTGGCATTCCTGTTCAGTCGACGATGGCTCCACCAGTCAGGTTGGCGACCGTGCCGGTCATCGCGCTGGCCTGGTCAGACGCCAGGAACGCGGCCGCGTTGGCGAGCTCCGCGAGCGTGGTCAGGCGTCTGAGGTGCGTCATGCTTTCGAGACGCGCTTGATACTCGGCAGGGGTAAGGCCCGCGGCCTTTGCGTAACGCCCAAAATTTTCTCGGATCGTTGCCGTCTCCGGCATCGCGTTCGGCATGAGGCACACCACTCGGACGCCCTGCGGTGCGAGCTCGGCCGAGAGGGTGCGGCTCAGCGCCACGACCGCTGCAAACGCCGGCGCATTGCCACCGACGTTCGGGAACGCCATGCGAGACGGCGTGGCGGTGATCGTCAAGATGACGCCGGATCGCCTCGCCACCATCCGGCGCGCCGCGCTCCGGGCCGTGAGGAAATTCGCCTGCGTATAGGTCCTGATGGGAAGCGCAAAATCCTCTGACGAGAGCTCCAGAAGCGGAGCCTTGTTCGGCAAGGCGACCGAGATTGCGCTGAAGGAGATGTCGATGGTCCCGGCCTTCTCCGCGACGGCGCCCACGTACTTTTCCACCGCCTGCTCGTCGAGGGCATCGACCTGCGCTGCCT
>JBKOYI010000163.1:0-18387 GCA_046725335.1 Myxococcota bacterium
CGGCCGAGGTCCTGGCTCGGGTGGTTGCCCATCTCACCTCCGTCTGGCCGGAGGAGGGCTGCGGGGTGCTCCTCGCCGGAGACCATGGGGTTCGGGTCGTTCCCCTCCCCAACGCTCAGGCCGCGCATCGGGCGCGCGACCCGGCAGCCTTCCCACGGGATGCCCGAGCGGCCTTCGTCTTCGAGCCGCGGACCTGGCTCGGCTTGCTTGGGGAGGTGGAGAGCGGCGGGGAACGGGTGCTCGCCGTCTTCCACTCCCATCCCGACGGGCCAGCCCGCTTCTCGGCGGAGGACCGGCGTCAGGCGGCTCCGGGGGGTATCCCCCTCCTCCCCGGCGTCGCCCACCTGGTGGTGGCCTTCCACAGGGGCCGGCCGGAGGGGGCTATCTGGGCCTTGTGGAAAAACAGTGAATTCGTCGAACACTCCTGCGCTTTGCCGATGGAAGACCCTGAAAAATCAAAGGATTGAAGGGCGACCCGGGCCGGTCTCGGCCGCGCCCAGAATTGTCAAGGCCGGGGAGTTCGTGTAGAGACAAGACCCCGCCGCGCCTTGTATTTCTGGCGCTGGTACGAAAATTGCCTCGCTGGACTGCGGAGTTTTGCCAATGGCTTCCACCCCAGGTTTCACCCTCTGGCTCACCGGGATGTCCGGGGCCGGGAAGACGACCCTGGTCGACTACATCGCTGCCCGGCTTCGCCAAGTTGGCCGCCAGGTCGAAGTGCTGGACGAGAACGAATTGGCCGAGGAGTTGTGGGGCGGCGCGGCGGAGACCAAGGAAGAGCGCAACGTCGGGGTGCGACGGCTGGGGTTGGTGGCCAATCTTCTCACCCGAAACCAAGTCGCGGTGCTGGTTGCGGCGATCAGCCCCTACAAAGCCCCGCGCGAGGACAACCGGCGGCTCATTGGCAGGTACCTCGAGGTCTACGTCGACTGCCCCACCGAGAAGCTGATCCAGCGGGACACCACCGGGAAGTACAAGAAAGCGCTGGCCGGAGAGATTCCCAACTTCGTCGGAATCACCGAGCCCTACGAGCCACCCGCCTCCCCTGAGGTCACCATTCACTCGGATGTGGAGGTGGTGGAGGCCGGCGCCCTGCGCATCTTCCAGGCACTGCTCGACCTGGGCTACGTGAGCCCCGAGGACCTGAGGGTCATCACCGGCAAGCGCATGCGGGCGAACCCTCCGGCCCGCCGCGGCGCGCGGATCCGTCCGGCCGCCCGAGCTGCCCGGGTCGCCGACGCTCGCAAACCGCGCAAGGCCAAGCGCTGAGGGAAGAGGCCCGGTGCTGGCACCCGCCCAGTGGGAGCTGCTCGTCGCGCAGGGCACCCCCAAGCTCGACCGCTTGCGCGAAACGCTGAGGAGCTTCGGCTCCGCCTTGGTGGCCTTTTCCGGGGGGGTGGACAGCACCTTCCTCCTCCGGGTGGCTCACGAGGAGCTGGGAGCGCGGGTGGTTGCCCTCACCGCGATCTCCGCCAGCCTGGCGCCGGAGGAGAAGCGAGAGGCGGAGGTCCTCGCTCGAGACATCGGCGTCCGCCATCTCTCGGTCGAATCGGCGGAGGTGGAGGACCCGCGCTACCAGGCCAACCCCTCCAACCGCTGCTACTTCTGCAAGACCGAGCTGTACGAGCTTTGCTCCGAGCATCAACGAGCGCTCGGGCTGGCAGTGGTGGTGGACGGCTTCAATGCCGACGACCTCCGGGACCACCGGCCTGGCCAGGCCGCGGCCCGAGAGCACGCCGTGCGATCGCCGCTGGCCCAGGTGGGGCTGACCAAGGATGAGATCCGGGCCTTGTCGCGGGCGATGGGGCTTCCCACCTGGGACAAGCCGCAGATGCCCTGCCTGGCCTCCCGCATTCCGTACGGAACGGCAGTGACGCCGGAGCGGCTGGAGCAGATCGGCAGCGCCGAGTCCTCGTTACGAGCGATGGGTCTTCGCAGCTTTCGGGTGCGCTACCACGGGGAGGTGGCCCGGCTGGAAGTTGCCGCCGAAGAGCTGGAACGGTTCTCCGATGGGGACTTTCGCGCGCGGGTGAATGCGGCACTGAGGGCGCGGGGGTTCGCCTATGTGGCGCTCGACCTCGAGCCCTTCCGTTCGGGGCGACTGAACGACGTGCTGCGGCTTGGCGCTCCCGGGGCCCATCTCTGACCCCGCTGACGGCCGGAACCATCCCGGTGGGTCGGATGGGCGGCGCCGCGATGGCAGCAGAGTTGATGGAGCGCCGGAGCGAGCCTGGCCCCCCACGGGAGCCCGGAAGCTCGACGCCGAGCTCGGCCGCTCCGGCAGACGAGGACCGATCCACCAGGATGCTCTGGGCCATCATGGCGGAGACCATCCGACCAACCCGGGTGGCTTCCGCCATGAGCCGAGCAATCCTGCTGGTCATCGTCCTGGGCTCGGCGGGCGCCCGTGCCGAGGAGGTGCGCTGGGACCATCGCGGCGCCCTCGGACTGCTGCTCGGGTCGGGCATCGAGTTCAAGAACGAGGTCAAGGCCGGGGGTACGAAGGAGGAGGGGCGGCGGGTGCCACTGGAGACGCTGCTCACCTTCCCGCTCGGTCTGTCCGGGAACGAGTGGTCGATCGGGGCGCGGACCGGATTCGGGGGTTCGGAGGTTGATGTCGCCCTGGCCGGGGGAATCCGCGGCTATTTCGGCGAGGAACGGTTCAAGACCTACCTCAGCGCGGAGATGGCCTTGCACATCGTTCCCAACGTCACCGCCGGCCCTCGGCTCGGCGTCGGGATCATCTACGAGCTGCTCCCCACCTTGGGCCTGTACCTGGGCGGAGCCGCCGAGGTCACCGCCGGGGAGGGCATTCGCATTGCCGGGGTGTTGACCGGGGGCGTCCAGCTCCGGACCTACGTCTTCGAGTAGAGAAATTGACCCGTGGCGCCGAAGTAGGATGATGTGCATTAAGGTATGAATCTCTCGCACACGCCTCGGCTGACCTCCGTCGTCTTCCGGCTCACCCGCGAACGACTCGAGGCCCTCAAGGCGCTTTCCCGTTCGACCCGGATTCGGCAGAGCGAGTACCTGCGGGAGGCGATCTCCGACGTCCTGGCCAAGCACGAGGCGCCGTCGGCGCCGTTGAAGTCTCACTTCTGACCCAACTGGGTGAACGGCGGCAGCTCGGGGAGGCGGGGCGCTACCTGGAGGAACGGGTCGATCCGCTCCGGGTAACCGACGGCCCAGAGGGTCAGGCCCCCCGCGGGAGCGCGCAGCCCGCGGATGGGTGTTCCGCTGTCGAGGGCCGCTTCCCATTGTTGCCAGCCGAGCCGCCCGGTGGCGACCAGCGCCGCCCCGCCGACCAGGAACCGGACTCCGTAGCGGCCGAACCCGTCGCCGCGGAGGCGGACCTCGAGGAGATTGCCTGCCCGAACGACCCGGGTCGCAAGAAGGGTGCGCATCCGCCGCACGCTGGAGCGGGCCTGAAACGCGCCGAAATCCCGCCACCCCTCGGCCCGCCGGAGCGATGCTCGGAAGAGTCCCACATCGAATCCCGGCCCAACTCGCCCGAAATCCCCAAGCGCATCGGGGGCATGCGAGGTTTCAAACACCTCGTCGTCGGGGATCTCCCAGGTGAGGCCTTCCCACCCCGATGGGGTGGGGCCGAGCGCCAGGCGGTACCGGTACTCCTTCCACACGCTCGACCACTGTGCGTGAAATCCTTTCGGCGCCGCCACTGCAAGTGCGACGCCCCAGTCGTGCTCGCCGAGCACAGTCAACTCCGTCAGCGGGACGTCGGCCGGAACGCGAACGCTGACCGGCTGGCAACGGGCGTGTACCCCTCGGTCGGTCCGCCCGGAGGGCATGGGTCGGGTGGTCACCCCGAGGGGTCGCAGCGCCCCACCGAGCGCGTCCTGCACGGACCGACCATCTCCCTGAGATTGCCAGCCGTTGAATCGCTCTCCGCGATACCACACCCACAGGGCGAGGCGACGTCGGCGCATGGGTTAGAGTAGCGGTCCTCCCACCCCATGGATTCTCGGACAACCCAGGACGCCGAGCGCATGCTCGGGGGAGAGTGGCTGTTCAGGCAGGGCGAGCTGGTCCTCGGACCCGTTGCCGGCTCTCAGCTTCTGGAACGGCTCTACGGCGGAACCATCAACGGCCAGACCGAGGTGGCCCTGGTCGGCCACGAGTTCCAGCGCGTCTCGCAGATCCAGGCCTTGCGGGTCCACCTGGCCAAGGCCGAGGCCAAGTGGCGAGTGGACGCACTCGAGCGACGGGTGAACGAGCGGGCCCGTCGCCAACGCAATACCCGGCTGCTCATCGTGGGAGTGGTGGCTGCGGCCGTCGCCGGGGTCGCCGGGGCGGCTGCCCGCTACGCGGCCGTGCACGGGACGTTCGACACCCGGCGCGAGGAGGACAACATCGCCGTCGAGCCCCCCACCATCCGAATGGCGAAGGCGCACCGACGCGAGGATGAGCTGCTCGACTATCCGCTCGACAAAGGTGGGCGGCGGGCGGGACCCGGACGCTCGGCCACGGCTCCCGGGCAACGGGGCGCCCCCGGCGGCGAAGGGGACTCGGAGGACGTCAGCATCGAAGCGAAGTTCGACCGGGCCGCCATCCAGACCGTCATCTCCCAGCGTCAGCGCAACTTGTACCCCTGCTTCAAGGAGGAGGCCCGCCGAAGCCCTGGCCTGAATGCGCGGATTCCCATCGAGTTCATCATCGGCAACGATGGCCAGGTGAAGAAGCTGTGGGTGGACCATCCCCAGTTCCACGAGGGGGCGCTGCCCGATTGTCTGCTGAAGGAGCTGCAGCGCTGGCCCTTCCATCCCTACGAGGGCCAGCAGGCCACGGTGGGCCTCTCCTTCACTGTGGGGAAGGGGACCGGCTGATGGGCCGGGCACCGGTCGTCGAGGTCAGTGCTGGAGCCGAGGACGCCTTCCGGGGCAGCGTTCGAACCGCGGCCCGTGCCTTCAAGTCCTCCTGGACGGATCTGGCTCGGCTGCTGACCCGGGTGCGTGACGAGGTGCTGTGGGAAACCTGGGGCTTCTCGAGCTTCGAGGCCTACTGCACCCGAGAGCTACACATCCGCAAGGCCACCGCGCTGAAGCTCACCAGCTCGTGGAGCTTCCTCGCTCGCCATGAGCGCGGATTCGGAACCGAGAGCACCCCGCCGCGGTTGGCGCCGGCGTTCGAAGTGGTGGAAGTGCTCGCTGGAGCCGAGGAGCGGGGCGCCCTGAGCGCCGAGGATTACCGGAGGATCCGGGATTCCATCTGGAACGAGGAGCGCCCGGTCGCCGCGGTGCGGCGGGAGCTGAATGATCGCTTCCCCCCACCCGCGCCCGACCCACCTCCCACACAGGTCCACCTCGAAAGACTGGCCAGGACCGCGCGGAGACTGGCAGAAGAGCTGCGAGCCTGCCGGGGAGTGCCTTCCGTCGTGCGCTCGCACGCGGACGCCCTGGCCGCCGAGGTCGAATCCCTCGTCGGCGGCCGCTGAGTCTCCACCGGCCGGCGCCCGGGCATCTCCCGGGGTGAACTGGCCAGTCTTCCTGCCGACGGAGGGGCGCCAGTTCCTGCCCCCGCTGGAAGGTCGGGCTTATATTTGCGCTGAGGCTCTGGCGACCTCGCGAGGTGTGGCGCGGCACGCGGAGTCTGTGGTGGAGTCGTCGGCAGCGGTCGGGGCCAGTGCCCCGGAGGTCTTGGGAGTGAAGAAGGAGCACACGGTCAACCTCTCCTGCTCGTTCTGCGGGAAGTCGCAGCGGGAGGTGCGGAAGCTCATCGCCGGCCCGACCGTCTACATCTGCGACGAGTGCATCAAGCTCTGCAACGACATCATTGCCGAGGAGAGCGACCGGGAGGAGGGGAAGCCACAGGTCTCGCTGCCCACCCCGACGGAGATCAAATCCTTCCTGGACGACTACGTCATCGGCCAGGACCACGCCAAGAAGGTCCTCGCGGTCGCCGTCTACAACCACTACAAGCGCATCTACCAGAAGCGTCCGCCGGCCCGGCCCCGCCCCGGGGTGAAGTCCGCCGGGCACGAGGATGTGGAGCTGAGCAAGAGCAACATCCTACTCATCGGGCCCACCGGCAGCGGCAAGACGCTCCTGGCCCAGAGCCTGGCCCGCTTCCTCAACGTGCCCTTCACCATCGCCGATGCCACCAGCCTCACCGAGGCCGGCTACGTGGGCGAGGACGTGGAGAACATCATCCAGAACCTGCTCCACAACGCCGATTACGACGTGGAGAAGGCGGCCCGGGGCATCGTCTACATCGACGAGATCGACAAGATCGCCCGCAAGGGCGACACCCCTTCGGTGACCCGGGACGTGGGAGGCGAGGGGGTGCAGCAGGCGCTCCTCAAGATCATCGAAGGCACCCGGGCCAACGTCACCCCTCGAGGCGGTAAGAAGTACAACCAGCAGGAGTACGTCCAGGTCGACACCAGCAACATCCTCTTCATCTGTGGCGGGGCCTTCCACGGCATCGACGCCGTCATCCGTCGCCGGGTGGGGGAGAAGGGGCTCGGCTTCGGAGCCCGCATCATCCACAAGGACGACCGCTCCATCGGCGAGCTGCTCAAGCTGGTCGAGCCCGAAGACCTCATGAAGTTCGGGATGATTCCCGAGTTCGTGGGTCGACTCCCGGTGGTGGCCACCCTCAACGACCTGCGCGAAGATGACCTGGTCACCATCCTCACCCAGCCCAAGAACGCCCTGGTCAAGCAGTACCAGAAGCTCTTCGAGCTGGAGAAGGTGAAGCTCAGCTTCACCAAGGAAGCACTCCGGGCCATCGCCCGGGAGGCGATGCGCCGCAACTCGGGCGCCCGCGGCCTCCGCGCCATCATGGAGGACGCCATGCTGGACATCATGTACGACGTCCCCTATCGAGAGGGCGTGCGGGAGTGCAAGATCACCCAGGAAGTGGTGACCAAGCACGAGCCGCCACAGCTGGTCCTGGAGAAGGAAAAGAAGACCGCCTAGCAGCGCTCAGTTCGGCCCGAGACGGGCCGGCGCGGAGCGGTCCACACGGAAGAGTCTTCCCTCGACGGCCCCCACCCGCGCCTCCGGACCGAGCGTGGTCCACCCCTGGCGTGGTCCGGGCGGGCGGGTCCCGTCCGTCAGCAAGAGGACCGTGTGGGGGCCAGCGGCGGTCCAGTGCTCGCGAACCAGCACCTGGTCTCCGCGCTCGCGGGCGAGGAACTTGACCCACAGGTTGCACAGCTGGAGCCGGCTGGAGTGCGTCTCGTTCACCAGCTCCCCACGCGCGAACGGCAGCGCCCTCGCCACCCCGCGACAGGCGTCTCCGTTCTCCTGCGTCTCGAACCCCCGGGCCGTCACCCCGGCGAGAGACGGGCGGGTCCACGCGGGGAGCACGCCGGCGAGCACGGTTGCCGCGGCGGCGACGGCCAGTGCGGCGCGGGGCACCGGGCGACGCACCTCGGGGATCCAGAGCGCCGCAGCCAGCGCCAGCAGCGGGGCGAGGTTGACGGAAAACCGGGGCTGCAGGTTCTGCCCGGCGAGCAGGGTCAAGGCCGCGAGCTCGATCCCCGCGACGGCCCCGAGCGGGACGAGTCGGGCCCGCAGCCCTGGGTGGGTTACCGCGACCGCCGCCGTCCCCGCCAGCAGCGCCAGGGCCACCCACGCGGTCGGGCCGGGGAACCAGCCGGCCCAGGCTGCGCGCGGATAGAAGAGCAACCGGTCGACGAACCCGAGCGAGCCCACGCCAGCGTCGAAGGTGGTGCTCGTCACCAGGGTCTCGAGCCGCCAGGTGAAAGGGACGAGCAACCAGACGGCCATGGGGGTGAGCAGCCAGGCCCAGGCGAACCGCAGGCGGGCGGGCAGGCTCGCCCGGAGCCGCGCGCGCTCGGCGGCGAAGGCGAGCGACACGAACCCGAACGCGCTTGCCGCTGCGCCCCAGCGGACGACCCGCGGGCGCCCGAGGCTGACCGGGTGGCCGAGCAACGACCAGTGAACCCCTCCTCCCTGGACCAGCCCGACGGAGAGCACGGTGGCTCCCAGGCCCAGCGCGAGCACGACGATGCCCCACGGGCGCCCAGCTGCCCGGGCGAGCGCCATGCCGACGCAGCGGAGCCTGTCGCGCCAGCCCGGGCCGAGCGCCTCGGTTGCCAGTACCGCCAGGGAGAAGAAGAGCCCGTGCTGGAACTTGAGGTGGAAGAGCGCGTTGCCGAGCACCGCGAGCAGCCATGGCCGCTCCGCCCCGGTCTCCCGGGCCCGGATCCACGCCACCGTCGCCCCCAGGGTGAACACCGCCTGCGGCACCTCCAGCATCCCGTTGGCGGCGTGCAACAACAGATCGCTGTTGCCGAGCAGCAGGGGGCAGGACACCGCGAACATCCCCAGCGCGTCGAACGGCCGGCCGGCGAGGGCCGCGGCCGACAGTGAGAGCGCGAGCACCAGCAGCCCGACTCCGGCGATGGAAACCCCGAGCTCCACCCCCAGGGCCCGCGCCGGACCGGCGAGGGCGTGCGCCGGCGCGGCGATCAGGAGCCGGAGCGTGGGCCATTGCTCCGGTCCGGCCACCTCCCAGAGCAGCTGGCCCCAGTCGCCTCGGCGGAGGGCGTCGGCGGCGTCGACGTCCACCATCGCCCGTCGTGCGGCGTCGTAGGTCAGCGCGTGCCGGTTGGCGACGCCGGGCAGGGCGGCGGCGAGCTGGAAGACCACTGCCGCGGCGGTCAAGGCGCCCACCGCGGCCAGCAGCAGCATTCCCCGCCTCGTTCGCGCCGCGTCCGGGCCTCTCACCGCCGATGGTTCAGCTCTGCGTCACCCGGACGGTGGTCTTCATCTGCCGTCCGGTGGCCGGGTCGTGGGCGCGCATAGTGAGGATCCCCTCCACGTTGACGTCGAAGGTCACCTCCACCTGGGCCGAGCCGGTCGGGCCGGGGGTGATGCCGGAGAAGACGAACTCGCCGAGGAGCTCGTTCTTGGCCGCACTCTCGTGGTCTCCCTGGTAGATGCGCATGGCCAGCTCACTCTGGCCGTCGAAGCTGGTGGTGGTCTTGATCTGCTTGGCGTTGGGAATGGCGGCGTTCCGCGGAAAGACGATGTGGAAATCCCCGCCTGCCCGCTCCAGGCCGATGGCCATGGGGATGACGTCCAGCAGCTGAAGGCGGAGATTGGTGTCGTCCTCCAATGAGTGGGCGTAAAGCGCCGCCCCGATGGCCACCGCCTCATCGGGATGGACTCCCTTGGAGGGGGTCTTTCCGAAGAACCTGGTGAGCCGCTCCTGGATGATCGGCATCCGGGTCTGCCCGCCGACCAGCATGACCTCGGCGATCTGCTTGGTGCTCACCCCGGCGTCCACCAGCACCCGGGCGACCATCTGCAGGGTCCGGTCCACCAGGTGCTGGGTCAGCTCCTCCAGCTTCCGCCGGGTGAAGGTCATCTCGATGTTCAGCGGCTGCCCCTCGGCCGTCATGGTGATGAAGGGGATGTTGTAGGGCGCCTGCTCGCGGCTGCTCAGGTCGCACTTGCTCCGCTCGGCCAGGTCCTTGATCCGCTGCATCGCCACTGGATCGGTCGAGAGATCGATGCCGGTCTTGGCCGCGAAATCGGCCAGGACGTGGTGGATCATGGCGTTGTCGAAGTCCAGCCCGCCCAGAAAGATGTCCCCCCCGGTGGCCTTGACCTCGAACACCCGATCGCGGATTTCGATGATGCTCACATCGAAGGTGCCACCGCCCAGGTCGTAGACCAGCACCGTCTCGTGCAGCCGCTTGCCCAGTCCGTAGGCCAGAGCCGCCGCGGTGGGCTCGTTGATGATCCGGACCACCTCGATGCCCACCAGCTTGCCGGCGTCCTTGACCGCCTGCCGCTGTCGGTCGTTGAAGTAGGCCGGCACGGTCACCACCGCCCGGGTCACCGGGACCCGGAGGTGGTTGGAAGCGACGTCGCGGATCTTGTTGAGGATGCGAGCGGCGATTTCTTGAAGGTGAAACTCCCGCCGGCCCACGTCGACGACCACGTCGTTGCGGTCACCGGGTCGAACCTCGTACCCAACCACCTTGCGCATGGTCTCGACGATTTCGCTGGACCAGCTCCGCCCGACCAGCCGCTTGCTGCCGTAGACGGTGTTCTTGGGGTTGAGCTGCCACTGGCGTTTGGCCTCGTGGCCGATGAGCTCGTTGCCCTTGTCGTCGATGGCGAAGATGGAGGGGACCGTGTACTCCCCCCCTTTGTAGGGAATCAGCTTGACCGCGCCGTCATCCCCCACCACTGCGGCGCACGAGTTGGTCGTCCCCAGATCGATGCCGATGATGGGCGGCTTCTGCATTGCTTGCCGCCGGAGGTTAGCAAGCCGGCGGCCGTACCGGGGGGAGCTTCCTGCATGACACCCGGAAGAGCGAGACTCGGGGGGTAGGCCTTTCCCGGAGCCCCCTGGCCGTGAGCGCGAAGGATTTTCTGAAAGAGGTGGGAGCGGCGGTGAGCCGCGACTTCCTCCACGACCGAAGCATTCTCTCCTTCGAGGAGTACCTCGACCTCTTCTATCAGCACCCCCGGGCCCAGACCCGGAACTCGGCCGAGTACCTGCGAGATGTGATGGACCACTTCGGGACCGAGCAGGTTCCCCACCCGACCGGTCCCATCCGTCGCTTCAAGCTGTTCGACCTGACCGACGGGGACCGGGGCGGCCGGGTGGCCGGCCAGGAGGAGGTGCAGAACGCCCTCTACCGCCTGCTGGGCAACTTCGTTCGGGCGGGCACGGTCAACAAGGTGATCCTGCTGCATGGGCCCAATGGCTCGGCCAAGTCCACCATGGTCGAAAGCCTCAAGCGGGCCATGGAGCTGTACTCCCGCGAGCCGGAGGGGGCCCTCTACGAGATCGCCTGGATCTTCCCCTCCGACAAGCTGGTGAAGGGGAGCATCGGGTTCAGCGATCGCGCCGTCGCCGGGCCGAGCGGTGAGCTGACCAGCTACGCCCACCTCGAACCGGAGACCGTGGAGGTACGTGTCACCTGTGAGATGCGCGACCACCCGCTCTTCGTCGTCCCACGGCCCGAGCGCCGGCGGCTGCTGGAGAGAGCCCTCAAGGCCACGGTAGCCCCGGGGAGCGGCGAGGCAGTTCTGCCGGACTGGATCGTCGATGGCGAGCTCTGTCACAAGTGCCGGCGCGTCTACGCCGCCCTGCTGGCCTTGGCCAACGGCGACTGGCTCCGCGTTCTCCGCCACCTCCAGGTCAGGCGCTTCTACCTCTCGCGCCGCTATCTGGTCGGGGCGGTGACGGTGGAGCCGCAGATGAGCGTCGACGCCGCCTACCACCAAGTCAGTGCCGACCGCAGTCAGGCCAACCTTCCGCCCGCTCTCCAGAACGTCGTCCTCTTCGAGCCCCACGGTCCCCTGGTCAACGCCAACCGCGGCATCATGGAGTACTCCGACCTCCTCAAGCGCCCGCTGGAGGCGTTCAAGTACCTCCTCGGGTTCAGCGAGACCGGGGAGGTTCCCATGGAGCATTTCGTCCTTCAGCTGGACGAGGTTCTCATCGCCTCCAGCAACGAGAAGCACCTGGCCGCCTTCAAGGAGCTGCCTGACTTCGCCAGCTTCAAGGGCCGAATCGAGCTGGTCCGGGTGCCTTATCTGCGGCGCTGGAGGTCGGAGAAGGAGATCTACGACGCCCAGGTCACCAGCCGGACCGTGGGCAAGCACGTGGCCCCCCATGCGACCGAGGTGGCGGCGCAGTGGGGGGTGCTCACTCGGCTCAAGAAGCCCGTCCGGGAGCGGTACCCGGCGGGCGTGCGCGAGGTGCTGGAGGGGCTGACCCCGCTGGAGAAAGTGCACCTCTACCAGGACGGGGCGGCGCCGGATCGGCTCAGCCTGGCTCAGGCCCGCGAGCTCCGGAAGTGGCTTCCCATGCTCTACCAGGAGTCGGATGCCTACCCCAATTACGAGGGGCGCACCGGCGCCTCGGCACGGGAGATCAAGACTGCCCTGCTCAACGCCGCCCAGAATCCGGACCGCCCCTGTCTCAGCCCCCTGGCGGTCCTGGAGGAGCTGACCGCCCTCACCCGGGACAAGAGCGTCTACGAGTTCCTCCAGGAGGAGGTGGTGGACGGCTACCACGACCACGAGGAGTTCGTCCGGGCCGTGGAGCAGCTCCTCCTCGAATCGGTGGACACCGAGGTGCGGGAGTCGATGAAGCTGGTCTCCGACGAGCAGTACACCTCGCTCTTCGAGCAGTACATCCAGCACGTCCGCCACTGGGTGAAGAACGAGCGGATGCTCAACCGGGTCACCGGGGAGATGGAGCGGCCGGACGAGAAGCGAATGGGGGAGATGGAGGGCATCGTCATGCCCCGGGGGGATGACCCGGGCGAGTTCCGGCGCGGCCTGATGAGCCAGATTGGCGCCCACAAGCTCGACAATCCCGATGCAGCGATAGACTACGCCCGGGTTTTCCCGGACCTGCTCCGCCGGCTCCGCTCGCACTTCTTCGAGGAGCGGAAGCGGGCCCTGAGCCGGGGGGCGGAGAACGTCCTCAAGGCCCTCTCCGACGAGCGAGGCAGCCTCAGCGCCAAGGAGCTGGACCAGGTCCAGCAGACTCTGACCGCCATGCGCGACCGGTACGGCTACTGTGAGGCCTGCGCCAAGGAGGCCATCCTCTTCCTGGTCCGCAAGCGTTACGCCAGCTGACCCGTGTGGGGGGAGGGTGGCAGAGTCCCCTCATGACCGCCCGCAGCTCCTGGGACCAGTACTTCATGGACATCGCCCGTCAGGTGGCCACCCGAGCCACCTGTGACCGGAAACACGTGGGCGCCG
Organism: Myxococcota bacterium; assembly: GCA_046725335.1. Classification (GTDB taxonomy): domain Bacteria; phylum Myxococcota; class Myxococcia; order Myxococcales; family Myxococcaceae; genus RPRB01. Next base: position 12,729 of record JBKOYI010000163.1, read on the forward strand.
TGCTGGTGCGGGAACGGATGATTCTCTCCACCGGCTACAACGGCAGCATCCGCGGGCTGCCGCACTGCGACGAGGTGGGGCACATGATGGAGAATGGCCATTGCGTGGCCACGGTCCACGCCGAGGCCAACGCCGTCCTGCAGGCGGCCAGAAACGGCGTCCGCATCGACGGGGCCGCCCTCTACACCACCGCCAGTCCCTGCTGGCCCTGCTTCAAGCTGCTGGCCAATGCCGGGTGCGTTCGCATCGTCTTCGGGGAGTTCTACCGGGACCCTCGCATCTTCGAGGTGGCCGCCCAGCTCAAGCTCGAGCTGGTGAGCCTCGACCCGGCCTGGCCCGACCGCTCTGCGGCCCCGGGCGATTCCCCACCGCGCCCCTGACCAGCGTTAGCCAGGTAACAGAGGCCTGCCCCCTCCCCCGTTGCAGTGTGCTCGGACCGGCAATTCTTACTGTGCCCACGTTGACGCATCGGCCTTCACGCTCCTACGTCTCGGCCCGTGCAGTCCTTGGCCATGCCTCCCCGGGCCGCCCCCGACGCCCTTCCCTCCACCCCGCTGGTGGACGCGGAGCGATGGGCCTGCGCGGTCTCCCTGATGGAGAGCCTGGTCCATGACGTCCGCAACCCCCTGAACGCCATGGCCATCAACGTCGAGGTCCTGCAAGAAAAGCTGGCCCGTGCCCTGGGAGGCCCGGTGCCGTCTGGGCCCGCCAAGAACCTCCAGGCCATGCGCGAGCAGGTGGCCCGGGTGAACGCGCTGCTCGGCCAGTTCGCTCGATTCATCGCCCCGCCGCCCAGCCCGCCGGGCGAAGTCACCCTGGTCAAGGTGGTGGAGGAGGCTGCAGCGCTGCTGGGACATGCCAGCCGCCGGGCACGCGTCCGGCTGGGAGTGGACCTGGGTGCCGAGCACCGTCGCATCCATTCGCCCGATCCAGCTTTGCAGAGCTTCCTCGTCCTCCGCCCGCTGCTCCGCGGGCTGCAGCGGACCCCGGAAGAGGGTCGGGTCCAGGTGACTCTGCACAGCGAGCGAGGTCGTCAAATCCTCGAGGTCCAGGACGAGGGTCCGGATGAGGCTGCCGAAGGCCCCACCGAGGAAGCAATCCGCACCGTGGCCCAGGCTCAAGGGGCGGAGTTGCATCTTCGCGGCCGCCACCTCCGCCTTTCCTTCCGGCTCATTTGAGATGTCGAAACAGGTATTCCAGCGCATGACGAGAACACCGTGAGCAGCGCACGCATCCTGGCCGTCGACGACGAACAGACCACCACCCAGGCTCTCTCCGAGATGCTGACCCTCTGGGGTCACAAGGTGGAGACGGCGGGGGACGGCACCGACGCACTCAAGAAGGCGGCCGAATTTCGCCCCGACGTCGTCCTCTCCGACCTGGCCATGCCGGAAACGGACGGCCTCTGGCTCCTGCGGGCCCTGAAGGACGACCTGCCGGACTGCCCGGTCATCTTTCTCACTGGCCGGGGCACCATCGACGCCGCGGTGGCTGCCATCCGCGAGGGGGCCTACGACTTCATCGAGAAGCCGGTGGACCCGGCCCGTCTCAAGGTCTGCATCGACCGGGCCCTGGAGAAGAAGGAGACGCTCCGCGAGGTCCAGGTGCTGCGACGGAAGTTGAAGCAGATGGGAGCCACCGACTTCATCGGTCAATCGGGGGCCATTCGCCGCGTCTTCGAGCTGATCGAGAAGGTCGCCCCGGCCAAGGCCAGCGTGGCCATCACCGGCGAGTCGGGGACCGGCAAGGAGATGGTGGCCCGGAGCATCCACAATCTATCCCCCCGTCACGACCGCCCCTTCATCGCCATCAGCTGTGCCTCCATCCCCCCCACCCTGATGGAGAGCGAGCTGTTGGGCCATGAGCGGGGGGCTTTCACCGGGGCGGATCAGCGTCGCCCCGGGGTCTTCGAGCTGGCGCATGGAGGGACCCTCTTCCTCGACGAGGTGGGAGAAATCCCGGTCGACTTGCAGGCCAAGCTCCTCCGGCTCCTAGAGGAGGGACGGCTCCGGCGGCTCGGCGGCAAGGTGGAGCTGGAGGTGGACGTGCGCGTGCTTTGCGCCACCAACCGCGACCTCAAGGCGGAGATCCGCGCTGGGCGCTTCCGGGAAGACCTCTATTTCAGGCTCAACGTTTTCCAGATCGCCCTGCCGCCGCTCCGGGAGCGCCGCGAGGACGTGCCGATGCTGGTGCAGCACTTCATCGACAAGTTCAACCAGGACTCGGGAAAGCACGTCACCGGGGTCCACCCCCAAGCGATGGAGCTGCTGCGGAACCACGATTGGCCGGGCAACATCCGGGAGCTGAAGAATGCCGTGGAGCGGGCGGTCATCCTCTGCGACTCGGACCTCATCACCCGAGACCACCTGCCCCCCGACATGGCCGGAAAGGGCCCGGAACGGCACCTCTTCCGGATCGCCTTTGGGCTCACCCTGGACGCGGTGGAGAAGGAGTACATCCTGGGGAGCCTGAAGCGGAACGGGAACAACAAGGCCCGGACCGCGGACATCCTCGGGGTGAGCGAGAAGACCCTCTACAACAAGCTGAACCGCTACGCCGCAGAAGCCAGGGACGCAGCCGTCGCGGCCGAGGCCGCCGGCCCGCCCCAGCCTCCGCTCACCCAACCAGCAAGCCCCCAGGATCTTTAGGAATTTCTGTTCACTCTGGCGGTTGTAGGGGTGTGGCTGTCCTTGACTTTTCCCCCCCGAACGGAGGATTCTTCGGAGCCTCCCCTGTGCTGGTTGGAACGGCTGCTGCGGGCTGTGGCGCACGCTGGCAGGGGGTGACATTCCTTCTCGTGGAAGGACCAATCGTACCCCATGCGTGACGGACCCGTTCTGCACTTGTTCGGAGGCAAGGGAGGCGCAGGCAAGACGACCCTGGCCTCCGCCTTCGCGCTGTACCTTACCGAGGCGGCACCCAAAGAGTCGGTGTTGCTGGCCAGCTCCGAGCCCACCCGCGCCCTCTCCGACGTCTGGAAGCGGAAATTCTCCGGAAAGCCCACCCGGCTCATCGCCGGCAAGGGCGAGGCAGGCAAGGCCGAGCCGGGTCTGTCGGTGCAGGAGTTCGATCCGGCCACGGTGCAGCCAAGGCTCGAGGCGGTCCGGGCAGCCTTGGCGGCGGCCGCTCCCAAGGGACTGGTCCTGGCGGACGAGGACGTGGGCAAGCTCGTTTCTGGCATCACCCCCGGCCTGGAGCCGCTCTTTGGGCTGCTGGCCGTGACCGCGCAGCTGGAATCCGGAACGCTCGACCGTGCCGTGGTGGACATGGCCGGGACCGGGCCCAGCCTTCGGCTCTTCGACCTCGCGGGCATGCTTCGTCGGGCAGTGGCCCTGGTGCGGGGCGAGAAGCCAGGGACCAAGAAGAAGGAGCCTGCCGCCACCGAGGGTCCGCTGGAGGCGGTGGTGGCTGAGCTGGAGCGCTTCCAGGCCCTCATCCGGGACCCGGCGCGGACCGCCTTCCATCTGGTGGCCCAGGCCGAGCCGGTGGGGGAGGCCCAGGCCAAAGCGCTCTTCACGGGGCTTCGCGAGCGCGGCATCCCGGTGGCGGAAATCCTGGTCAATGCGGTGGAGGAACGGGCCAGCTCTCCGGCCTTCGCCGGACGGCGCGGCCTGCAGGCCCCACACGTTCGCAAGTTCCAGACCTTCGACAAGCTGGTGCCGGTGCAGCTGGTGCAGCGCCGCGTCGAGGCGCCCCGGGGGCTGGATGGGTTGAAGCAGTTCGCCAAGGAGACCGTGGGCGGAAAGGAGACGCGGGCGCTGGAGTTCAGCGCCGCCGAGGGCCCTCCGGCCCTGGTGCGGGCTCCCTCGATGCCCCCCATCGCCGCTCCTCCGCTTCCCCCGACCCGGCTGATCTTCTTCGTCGGCCAGGGTGGGGTGGGTAAGTCCTCCTGTGCGGCCGCCGCGGCGGTGACCTTGACCGAGAAGGAAGGGCCGGTCTTGCTCATCAGCGTCGATCCGGCGCATGGCCTCTCGGATGTGCTGCAGAGCCGATTGACCGACACCGAAACCCAGGTGAAGGGCACCAAAGGTCTCTACGCCCGCGAGCTGGACATCCCCGGCTGGTTCAACTCCCTCCGCAAGCGCTGGCGCGAGAAGGCCGAGCGGGCCTTCGAGGCCTTCGGGAAGCAGGAGGCGGTGGACCGGGAGGTGCTGAAGAACCTCCTCGACGTCGCTCCGGCCGGGCTGGAAGACCTGGCGGCGGTCAGCGTCTTGACCGACGCTCTGGTCCAGGAGCGATTCAAGCGCATCGTGGTGGACCCGGTGGCGTCGGCCATGACCTTGCGCCTCCTCGAGGTGCCGGAGATGGCCCGGACCTGGCTGACCAGCCTCCTGGCCGTGCTGGTGAAGTACCGGGCCAAGGGGCTCGGCGAGTTGGCCGACGAAGCGGCGGCGCTGCTCAAGCACGTCAAGCGCTTCGAAGAGGCGGTGGTCAACCCGGCCGAGGCCCGCTTCGTGGTGGTGACCCGCGGAGAGGAGCTGGCGGCTGCCCGCACCGAGCGGCTGGTGGAGGAGCTGCAGGGCCGCAAGCTGGCCGTGGAGCGGGTGCTGGTCAATCGCGTCCTTCCGAAGTCGACCGACCCGGCCGGAGAAGAGCGGCGCCGGCAGGAGCTGGCAGTGGCCAAGGCCCTGGAGAAGAAGATCGGGCTGCCAGTCACGGTGGCTCCCGCCTTGGGGCGGTACCCCGCCGGGCTCCGGGAGCTGAAGTCCTTCCGTACGGCCTGGTATGCGCTGACCGCGACCCAGGCCAAGACCCGAGCCGCCTGAGGCCGCCATGGCCAGTCCCGCCGGATTCGCGCTGGACTTCGAACGGCCGCTCATCGATCTGGAAAAGAAGATCGACGAGCTGAAGTCGCTCTCCAGCTCGGGCTCGGCCGACTTCACCACCGAGATCCAGAAGCTGGAGAAGAAGGCCAAGCGGCTGCAATCGGAGATCTTCTCCGACCTGTCGCGTTGGCAGGTGACTCAGCTGTCCCGCCACCCGGCCCGGCCCTACTTCCTGGACTACGTCGAGCTGCTCTTCACCGACTTCTTCGAGCTCTCCGGAGACCGGCTCTTCGGCGAGGACCCCTCCATCGTCGGTGGCTGGGCGCGCCTGGACGGCCGTCCGGTGATGCTGCTCGGGCACCAGAAAGGGCGAAACACCAAGGAGAACATGGCCCGCAACTTCGGGATGCCCCGGCCCGAGGGGTACCGGAAAGCGCGGCGGCTGATGGAGCTGGCCGAGCGATTCGGCCGGCCCATCCTCACCTTCGTGGACACGCCCGGGGCCTACCCGGGGATTGGCGCGGAGGAGCGTGGCCAGGCCGAGGCCATTGCCGTCAACCTGGAGGTGATGAGCCGGCTGCGTGTTCCGGTGGTGAGCACGGTCATCGGTGAAGGGGGGTCCGGCGGCGCGCTGGCCATCGCGGTGGCCAACCGAGTGCTGATGCTGGAGAACAGCATCTACTCGGTCATCAGCCCCGAATCCTGCTCCAGCATTCTCTATCGCGACACCACCAAGGCGGAGAAGGCCGCCGATGCGCTCAAGCTCACCGCCCGGGACCTCCTGGAATTGAAAGTCGTCGACGAGCTGGTCCCCGAGCCGGCGGGGGGAGCCCACCGTGATCTGCCTCGCGCTGCCGAACAGCTCGGGCGGGTGCTGCGCAAGCACCTGGCGG
>JBKOYI010000154.1:0-12663 GCA_046725335.1 Myxococcota bacterium
TGCCGACCCCGGTTTGGTTCTCGAGCCAAGACGCGGGAATGGGCCCGAACCAAGGCTCGCGCCAGGACCCAGCCCAACAGCAGCAGCAATCCGCCGGGTAACAGCGCCACCGCCACCCCAAGCACCAGCTTCGCCCGCTCCCACTTCACGACTCGACACTCCTCCCGGCCCTGCATCACAGCCCACGGGACCGACATTGCAGACTCCGGGCCACCGCCCGGATGCCGGCGCCGCCGACCTCTGATATCCACCAGGTGCGCATCCTCGCCGCGCCCTGCAAGAAACACCGACGAGAACTCAACGCTGAAAATTCCAGCATGAACTCCTCTTCCGTTCCGGTGTCTCCGGCCTTCGCCTCCGTGACAGACGCCCTGGCCCGCCTGGAGGCGACCGGGTATCTGGCCTCCACGGAGATCGCCACCACCGCATTCCTGGCAGACCGACTGGAAAAACCGGTGCTGGTGGAGGGGCCGGCCGGGGTTGGAAAGACCGAGTTCGGCCGAGCGCTGGCCTCTGCGCTGGGGCGGCCGCTGTTCCGACTGCAGTGCTACGAGGGGCTGGACGAGGCCAAGGCGCTCTATGAGTGGGAGTATGCCAAGCAGCTGCTCTACACCCAGATCCTGAAGGACAAGATTGGCGAGACGCTGGCGGGGTCCCAAACGCTGGGGGAGGCGGCCGATCGCATCGCCTCGTCGGATGCCGTCTTTTTCTCCGAGCGCTTCCTCTTGCCGCGCCCGGTCCTGCGGGCGTTGCTCTCCCCGGTCCCAGCCTTGCTTCTGGTGGACGAGGTCGACAAGGCCGATCCCGAGTTCGAGGCCTTTCTGCTGGAGGTCCTGGCGGATTCTGCGGTGACCGTGCCGGAGCTGGGGACGCTGAAGGCGACGCACGTCCCTCGGGCCGTGCTCACCTCCAATGCCGCGCGAGAGTTGTCGGATGCCCTGAAGCGCCGCTGCTTGCACCTGCACATCGACTTCCCGGCCCGCGAGCGGGAGCTGCGCATCGTCCGGCTTCGGGCCCCCGAGGTCCCAGTGCAGCTGGCCTCCCAAGTCGTGGCCGCAATCGAACGGCTGAGACAGATGGAGCTGAAGAAGCCACCTTCCATCAGTGAGACGCTGGACTGGGCCCGGAGCCTGGCTCTGCTCCACGCCGACACCCTCTCGCCCGAGCTGGTGGCCTCCACCTTGAACCTCGTCCTCAAGCACGAGACCGATGTGGAGAAGGCCAGGGGCTCGGTGGCGCAGCTCGCCGGGTCGTGATCACCGAGGAGTTGGCGGTCTGGGGCGTGCCGGATGGGGCGCGCTCGGCCCGAGAGGTGGAGGCCCTCGGCGCCCGGCTCGGGCCGGACCGGCTGGCCGTGTTTCTGGCCACAGTCCGCGCCTCCCCCGAGCCGGCCACCGTCCTCCGCGGGCTGCTCCGCATTCAGGACTCCCTCCATCGAGCCCCCGGGGCCGAGGCCATGGCCGCGCGGCTGGTGCTGGTGAGTGAGTCGGTGCAGCGCCTTCTTCAACGACGACCGGGGTTGTTGGCCTGGGTGCACCGCACTCCAGCGCTCCAACGCCCCGAGCTGGTGGAGGAGCTTCAGCCGAGGGTCCAGCGGTGGCTGAGCCGAAAACTCGAGGGCGAGAGGCTGCTCCGGCACCTGCGGCGGTTCAAGGCTCGGGCGACCTTGCGGCTGGCGGTGCGCGATGTGTGGCTTGGCGCGCCCATGGAGCTGCTCGGCCGCGAGCAAGCCGCGCTGGCCGACGCGGTGGTGCGCATGGCCTTGGCGGCGCTGGAGCCTGGGCTCCGCGAGCGCTGGGGAGTTCCCCAGCCGGAGGGATTCGTGGTGCTGGGGCTGGGGAAGCTCGGGGGCGAGGACCTCAACTGGAGCTCCGACGTCGACCTGGTTTACGTCCACCGAGGAGATGGAATGACCGTGGGCGGTACCTCTGGGTCGATTCCCACGGTGACGTACTTCACTCGGCTGGCCGAGTCGCTGACCCGGGCGCTCTCCACCACCACCGAAGACGGCCTCTGCTACCGCGTGGATCTGGACCTGCGCCCCCAGGGACGCGCCGGCGCTGCGGTCATCTCCCTGCCGGCCCTCCTGCGCTATTACGAGCAGCAGGGGCGCACCTGGGAGCGGGCCGCGCTGGTGAAGGCCCGGGTTGTCGCCGGGGACGAGGCGCTGGGACAGGAGGTCCTGGAGGCCCTGGCGCCGTTCGTCTGGAGGCGCCACCCCGATCTGGAAGCGGTCGATGCGCTGCGAGACATCAAGGAGCAGATCGACCTGCGGAGCAGCGCCAGCGGAGACGACCTCAAACTCGGGCCGGGGGGCATCCGCGAGGTGGAGTTCTTCGCCGGGGCGCTCCAGCTGCTCCACGGAGGACGCAATCCTTCGCTTCGGGTGCGCTCCACGGTTCGGGCGCTGCAGCGGCTCGGAGATGCGGGCCTGCTCTCCCAGAGCGACGTCGATGCCTTGACCGAGGCCTATGCCTTCCTGCGACGGGTGGAGAACCGGTTGCAGATGGTGGAGGACCGCCAGACCCACCGCCTCCCCGCGCCCGGAGCGGAGCGGGAACGGCTGGCCCACGGGCTTGGTTTCGCTGGCTGGGAGGCCTTCGCGCCGGAGCTGCAGAGGCACCGCGGTTACGTCGAGCGGGCGTTCCGGACCCTTCTCGGCCAGGAAGCTCGGGGGGAGTTGCCCGACGAGCCGGACCTGGCCCTGGCCCTCGACGACGACGTGGACGACGCACGGCGGGCCGAAGCGCTGCGACGTCGCGGCTTCGAGGAGCCCGGGGCGGCCCTGGCGGCCATCCACCGGCTCCGTCGGGTGCTGGGAGCGGCCCGGCTGGAGGAGGGAGCGGGGGCCTCTCGGCTGGGCCGAAGGCTATTGCGCGACTCTGCCCAGAGTGCCGATCCGGACCAAGCGCTCTTCTACCTGGCCGAATTCGTCTCGGCGCTGGCGGTGCCGGCCGGCTACCTGCGTTTGCTCCAGGAGCGACCGCCGGTGGCGCGGCGGCTGCTCGACCTGTTTGGCCAGAGCGCCTACCTGAGCGCCGAATTCGTTCGCAGCCCGGAGCTGCTCGACCAGCTGGTCTCCTGGGACACCGAGGCACTCCGCAAGTCCCCGGCCCAGATCCGGACCGAGCTGGAGTCGCGGCTGGCCCGCATCAGCGGCGACCCGGAGCTGGTGCTGGGCAGCATGCGCCGTTTCAAGAACGAGGAGGTTCTGCGGGTCGCGCTGGGCGACATCTCCGGAGAGCTGGACGTGCCCGAGGTGGCGCACCAGCTTTCCGCTCTGGCCGACGGCCTGCTCGACCAGGCCGTGCTGCTGGCGCTGGACCACGCCCAGGCGCGTTGGGGTGTCCCTCGGCTGCGGAGCGGGGCTCGGGCGCCAATGGCCGTGCTGGGGCTGGGCAAGCTCGGGGGGCGCGAGCTGGGCTACCACTCCGATCTGGACCTGCTCTTCGTCTACGGGTCTGCCGCTGGGGAGGAGACCACCGGTGGTTCGAGCGGGCGGTTCGGCCACCACGAATGGTTCGCCCGGGCCGCACAGCGACTGCTTTCCCTGCTCACGCTGCAGTTCCGCGAGGGGCGGCTGTACGCGGTGGACACCCGGCTCCGCCCTTCGGGCAACCAGGGCCCGCTGGTGGTCAGCGAGGAGGCGCTGGTAGAGCACCACACTCGGCGCGGTCAACTGTGGGAGCGCCAAGCACTGGTGAAGGCCCGCCCGGTGGCCGGCGACTTGCGCTACGGAGAACGGCTGCTCTCCGAAGTGCTGGCTCCCCTGGTCTGGTCACGTCCCTTGCCATCCAACGCAGCGGAGGAGATCCACCGGCTGCGAATGCGGATGGAGCGCGAGGTGGCAGACGAGTCGGCCGAACAGCTCAATCCCAAGACCGGCCTGGGCGGACTGGTCGACGTCGAGTTCGCCACCCAGTACCTGCAGCTGGTGCATGGCGGAACGCTTCCTTCGGTGCGGCGGACTGGGACGCTGGAGGCGGTCGAGGCGCTGCAGTCGGCCGGCAAGCTTTCGGGCACCGACGCCTCGGAGCTGCGGGAGGGCTACCTCTTCCTCCGCCGAGTGGAAAACCGGCAACGGCTGGTGCACGGACTGGCGTTGCAGCACCTGCCCACCGAAGGCCGAGCCCTGCAGCTGCTGGCGCGACGGCTCGGCTACGGCGGGCCGGATCCGGGAGGCGCTTTCCTCGCCGCCTATCGCGAGGCTGTCACCCGAGTCCGTGCGGTCTACGGGCGTGTCCTCCAAGGATGAGCCTGGTAGATTCTTCCGCGGAGCACGCTCCTTTGGGGAAGGGACAGGGTGCCCTCGGCTGATCCCGTGCACGTGCTGGTGGTGGATGACGATCGCAACGTCCAGCGGATGCTGGCCGACGCGCTCGTCAAGCAGGGTTTCTCGGTGAGCGTCGAGCGCGACGGCGAGGCGGCCTTGAGAGCTTTCGAGCGCCAGAACTTTGACGTCGTCCTGCTCGACGTTCTCCTTCCGGTGCTCAACGGCTACGAGGTCGCCCGGCGGATCAAATCCACCCCGCGGGGAGAGAAGACGCCGGTGCTCCTACTGTCGGGTATCTACAAGAGCAAGATCCACCAGGCCGAGGCCGTGGAGCGGCACGGCGCCGCCGCCTTCGTGGAGAAACCGTTCAAGCTGGGCCAGCTCTTCGAGAAGCTCCAGGGTGTCCTCGGCCCGCGTTTCCCGCAGACGAGTTCTCTGATACCTCGACACGCGAGTTTTGACGACGCGCCGCGTCAGGCAGGCCGACCGGCCTTGAGGCCCCGCACCGCGGGAGCCTCGGAGGACCCGCAGACGAGTTCTCCGCAGACGAGTTCTCTGATACCTCGAATCGGCTCGGCCGACCCGCCTGCGGAACCCCTGGCGGACCCTCGAGCTCGAGCCGAGGCCTCGCTGGTCGAGGCCACCGCCCCGGCGGAGACCGGGGAAACGATCGAGCGCGGTGACTTCAGCCGGCGCCCTTTCCCCGAGCTGCTCGCCGAACTGCACCGGCGCAAAGCGACCGGGGCGTTGCTCCTCAGGCGCGAGAAGGTGAAGAAGATCGTGTTCTTCCGCAGCGGCATCCCCGAGAGCGTCAAGAGCAATCGGCTGTCCGAGTGCCTGGGGCGGGTGATGGTCCGCGAGCGGATGATCTCCGAAGGCGACTGCGAAGCCTCGCTCCAACGGATGAAGGCAGAAGGTCGCCAACAGGGCACGGTGCTCATCGAAATGGGCTGTATCAGTCCCCACAACCTTCGCTACGCGCTCGAGCTTCAGTTGCGGCTCAAACTGCTCGACATCTTCAGCTGGACCAGCGGGGACTACCAGGTCAACCCCCAGGCTCAGCCCCCACCGGAAACCGTGCGATTGGAGATGTCGGCCGCGGCCATCATCTACGAGGGTGTGCGCCGAGCCTTCGACGAGGCACGGCTGGCGAGCGTGCTCGGTGACGTGGCCTCCAAGTATGTCCATCCGGCCAGTGACCCGCTCTTCGCCGGCCAGGACATGGCCCTCGGCGACGAGGAGGCCGGGCTGCTGGCGCAGATGGATGGCACTCGGACCGTCCGCGAGCTGCGCCGGAAGGGGCCTCTTTCCCCGCTCGACACCGACCGGTTTCTCTACGCGCTGGTGGCAGCCCAGATGGTCGCGCTGCGCCCCGAGAAGCGTCTCGTCCAGCCGCCGCCGCCGCGAGCGAGCTCCACCTCGGAGGAGCGCCCCTGGGATGAGGATGAGGAGGTGCTCGAGCTGGAGGACGAGGTCCCTCCCGACGAGGAGCTGCATCTGCGCGAGCGCTTGCTGGGAACGCTGGCGGCAATGCGGCGCATGGACTTTTTCGAGCTTTTGGGGGTTCCCCGCGAGGTCTCCGCGGACGAGGTCCGCCGTGCCTCGGTCGAACTGCTGCGCGAGTACCATGTCGATGCCCAAGCTGGTCCCCCGGAGACCCGCGGATTGGCCGAGCAGGTGCAACAGCTGGTGCGCGAAGCCCACGACACCCTCCTCGACCCCGAGCGGCGGGCCCGGTACGAAGAGCAGCTTGGCCACGGCGGCGTGCGCCACGAGGTGGGGGAAGTGGTCGGCCGGATGCTGGAAGCGGAGAGCTCCTTTCGTCGGGGTGAGCAGATGCTGGCCTCGGGCGAAGTTGCCGCCGCCCACCGCGCCTTCTCCGAGGCGGTTCGCCTCCAGCCGGAGGAGGGCGAGTTCCTGGCCATGCTGGGCTGGACCACCCATCGACGGGCGCTGGACGACAAACAGGCCGCCGCCGAGGGACTGCTTCTGCTGGAGCAGGCGGTCCAGCGAAGTCCGGCGCTGGACCGGGCCCACCTCTTCAAAGGCCATCTCCACAAGGCGCTGGGGCAGGCCAGCGAGGCCCAGACGGAGTACGAGAAGGCGGTGGAGTGCAATCCCGGGTGTACCGAGGCGCTCCGCGAGCTGAGCATTCTTGGCTGGGCCTCGCGGGGCTCGCCAAAGAAGGGGCCGAAGGGGCTTTGACTTCTGGCCCTGGGCCATGCGGAGGATGGAGACATGAGCTCCACCTCCTCCGCCGTGCTCACCGCGGACAGCATCTGGCTGGACGGCCGAATCATCCCTTGGAGTCAGGGACAGGTCCCCTTGATGACCCATGCCCTGCACTACGGGCTGGGCGTCTTCGAGGGCATCCGCGCCTACCGGACGCATGACGGGCGTCTGGCCATCTTCCGGCTGCGCGAGCACATCAAGCGGCTGGTCGACTCGGCGCACATCATCCAGCTGAAGCTGCCCTATTCGGAGGAGGAGCTCGCCGGGGCCTGCCTCGAGGTACTGCGGGCCCAGCGGCAGCGCTTTGCCAACGGTGCCTACCTGCGGCCCATCGCTTTCATGGGAGACGGGGCCATGGGGCTCGGCGCGGTGAACCCCACCCGGGTGGCGGTCACCGCCTGGGACTGGGGGGCCTACCTCGGCGAGAAGGGGTTGCGCGACGGCATCCGGGCCAAGGTGAGCAGCTTCACCCGCATGCACGTCAATGTGAACATGGTGCGGGGCAAGATCACCGGCCAGTACGTCAACAGCATCTTGGCCAAGCGGGAAGCGGTGAACGCCGGCTACGACGAGGCCATCCTCCTGGACATTGCCGGCTTCGTCGCCGAGGCCTCGGGGGAGAACATCTTCATGGTGAACAAGAAGGACATCGTTCGGACTCCACCGCTCTCCTCCCCCATCCTGGCGGGTATCACCCGCCGCTCCGTCCTGCGCCTTCTGCGAGACATGGGCCATCCGGTGGAGGAGGTGACCTTCACTCGGGACGCGCTCTACATTTCCAACGAGGTTTTCTTTACCGGCACCGCGGCGGAGATCACGCCGGTGTGCGAGGTGGATGATCGGCAGATCGGGTCCGGCAAACCGGGACCGGTGGTGAGGAAGGTCCAGGAGGCGTATTTCCGGGTGGTTCGCGGCCAGGAGCCGCGCTACGCCGAGTGGCTCACCTACGTCTAGCGCCGACCCGTAGGGAGGGGGCAACAGGCGATGGGTAGCGGGGGCTGAGCGAGGGGGAGTTCCTGAACCTGAGCGAGGTATCCCTGAGCGAGGTATCTGAGCGAGGTATCAGAGAACTCGTCTGGAGCTCACCTGCGGCTGGGCCTCGGCCGCTAGATGCAAGGTATCCGAGGTATCTGAGCGAGGTATCAGAGAACTCGTGTGGGCCGCTAAATGGGCGCCGGTGCCGGCTAGCGAGGTATCGGCTAGAGAAGTATCGGAGAACCCGTCTGCGGACTCTCCACCGGCACTGTTCGTTCAGTAGCCTTGCGGAATTACGCGATTCTCATTAGGGTCGCGCGCCTTTTCTGGGTCGCCGGGCCCCCCTTGAAGGAACGCTACCAAGACATCGACGACAAGAACGACGCCTTACGGGAGCTGCTCGCCGAGCACCCCAAAGCTGGCGAGTTCTTGGCCCGTTTCGAGCGCGCCTGGGTGTACCACGACAACGCCCTCGAAGGCCTCGTCTACAACGAGCAGGAGCTGGCCGCGGGCCTCGACCCCGAGGGAGCCGCGCCGGAGGCATCGCTCCTGCCTGCCGTGCTCGACATCCGCAACCAGAAGGCAGCCATCGACTATGTCCACGAAGAGGCCAAGGCCTCCGGACGAAAGGCCTCGTCCATCCCCCTGGCGACGCTGAAACGGATCCACGACCTGCTTCTAGGCAACACCCCCGAAGCACAGGCCGTTCGCGCCCAACTCGAACGGCGGGAGCGCACCGAGAAGGAGCTGGCCAAAGAGCGAGAGCGGGCCGGTCTCCGCAGAGACATGCCGCTGCATCGGACGTACTTCCACGACATCGCTCCCCCCGCCAAGATCCAGCCACTCCTCGACAAGCTGGTCGAGTTCACCGGTTCGACCGAGTTCAGGGAGTACCACCCGATCAAGCAGGCGGCGACCTACCAGTTCCAGTTCTTGCAGATCTTCCCGTTCAGCGAGCACTCCGGGAAGGTGGCCCGGATGGCCTCGAACCTGATTCTCCAGCGTCACGGCTACTTGCCCTGCATCATCCACTCCATCGATCGGCAGCGGTATTACGAGTCCTTCCGCGGCACGCCGGCCTCCTTCCGGGTGCTGATGATGGACGCGATGGAGAACTCGCTCGACAACGGGCTCAAGTTCTTCCGCGATCAGGCCCGCCGCTACCGGGCCATCAACTGACCTTGGCCTTGGTAGAGCAGCGGTGAGACTGGGGGCCCAAGAGTCTGTGGCCGGGGGAGTGAGCCTGGCCTTCGCGCGCGGAGAGGAACACGGAGCCCGCTCGGTTCAGGTTTTCACCCGGACTTCCCGCGCCTGGTCCTCCCCTCCCCTGACTCACCAGGAACGGCGTGCGTTCCGGCGCGAAGCCCGGCGGACCGGGCTTCCCGCCATCGCTCATGGAAGCTACCTCGTCAATCTGGCCTCCGAGGACTCGGTCATACGCGGGCGGAGCCTGGAGACCGTCTCCGAGGAACTGCGTCGATGCGAGGCGCTCGGCATCCGCTGCCTGGTGCTGCATCCAGGTTCGCACCTTGACCGCCAGCGAGGACATCGGCTGGTGGCGCGCGCGCTGGACGACGTGCATGCTGCGACATCCGGCTTCCGGGTCCGAATCTGCCTGGAGGGCACTGCCGGACAAGGGAATTGCCTCGGTCATCGACTGGAGGAGCTAGAGGACATCCTCTGCATGGTGAGCGCTCCAGACCGAGTGGGCATTTGCTTAGACACCTGCCACCTCTTCAGCGCAGGGTACGACCTGTCCAGCGCCCGAGAGACCGCGCGTGTGTTGGACGAGGCGGTCCGCAGATTCGGCCGTCGGCGCCTCCGTTGTTTTCACCTCAACGACAGCCTCCGGCCGTGCGGAGCCCGGGTGGACCGCCACGCTGAAATCGGCCGGGGGACCATGGGGCTGGAAGGCTTCCGAGTGCTCGTGAATGACTGGCGTTTTCGCCATACGCCCGCCGTGCTGGAAACACCGCATCCACAGCGTTATGGCAGAGCGCTCCGGCTTCTCCATTCACTGGTCCGGAAGTAAAAGGGCCCACATGCCGTCCGCTTCACCCTCCTCGACCCGTTCCAAGTCAGAGGAGCCTCCGAGTCCGGAACGCCCGCTCGGCGAGCTCCCCGTCAGGACCAAGCTCGACGAGCTGCTGAGGCTGGCCCGGGGGCGACAGCGTGCGCTGGTCCTGACCCACGACAATCCCGACCCCGACAGTCTCGCCTCGGCGGTGGCGCTGGCTTTCCTCCTCGAGAAGCGTGCCGGCGTGGAAGCACGTGTCGTTTACGGCGGGATCATTGGGCGAGCGGAGAATCTCGCCCTGGTGAAGGTGTTGCGGCTCCCCATCGTCCCGGTGAGCCAAGTGGTGTTCGACGAGCACGATTTGCTGGCGTTGGTCGACACCCAGCCCCCGGTCGGGAATCACTCGGTGCCGGCGCGCTACCCGGTGGAGGTGGTGGTGGATCATCACCCGCTTCGGGACGAGAGCCTGGTGGCACCCTTCGCCGACGTGGGCGGCGAGTATGGCGCGACCTCGACCATGCTGGTCGAGTATCTCCGAGCGGCGAAGCTCGAACCGTCGGTGGAGGTGGCCACCGCGCTCTTCTACGGGATCAAGACCGATAGCCGGGATCTGGGGCGCCAGACAACGCCGGCTGACATCGAGGCCTACCTCTGGCTCTTTCCTCGGGCGGACAAACATCTGCTTGGACGGATCGAGCATCCGGACCTGCCGGCGGAGTACTTTCGGCTGTACCACTCGGCCATCGCCCGGGCGCGGCTTTATGGCGAGACCGCGGTGGTGACCGACCTCGGCGAGGTGTACTCGCCGGACATGGTGGCCGAGGTGGCGGAGCGGCTCAGCTTCCTCGAGGGGATGAAGTGGTCGCTGGCTTTCGGCACATACCGGGGCCAGCTCTACGTCTCGTTGCGGGTCCGCGACCGCCGGATGAACGCTGGCAAACTCATGCGCGACATCTGCGAAGACCGGGGCGGTTCGGCGGGCGGACACGGTAGCATGGCCGGCGCGCGGCTCCCTTTGCCCTCCGGGCGGAGGAAGGCTGCGGCGCTCCGGCGAGAGCTGGCGGCGGCCTTCTTGGAGGCCTTCGGGGCGAAGGGAGAGCGGCCGCGCTCGCTGCTGGTGGCCGGGGGGCGCGCCGCCGTCGAGCGGTGAGGTACCTGGACCACAACGCCGGTACGCCGCTTCATCCGGAGGTGGCCGACTTCCTGGCCCGGGCCTACCGGAGCGAGGTGGCCGGCAACCCCAGCAGCGTCCACGGCGCGGGACGGGCAGCGAGGGCGCGCCTCGACGATGCGAGGGAGCGGGTGGCCCGTGTCTTGGGCCGTTCGCCCCGGGAGGTGCTGTTCGTTTCCTCGGGCTCGGAGGCCTGCGCGATGGCCGTGCTCGGAGTGGGGCTCGGAGGGACCCTGGTCACGAGCGCCATCGAGCATCCGGCCGTGCTTTTGGCGGCCGAGCGCCGGGCAGGATCGATCGTGCAGCTGGCGCCGGAACCAGATGGGCGGCTCGCCGAGTCAGCCTTCGTCGAGGCACTGAGCCGGCCCGGAGTCGGCCTGTGTGCGCTGCAAGCAGCGAACAACGAAACCGGAGTGGTGCAGCCCGCCTCCGCAGTCGCTGCGCTGGCCAGGTCGCGGGACATTCCCTGCTTCGTGGATGCGGTTCAGGCGCCGGGACGAATCGAGCCCGGGTTCGATGCCGACTTGGTCGCGTACTCGGCGCACAAGTTCGGTGGGCCGGCAGGGGTGGGAATGCTGGTGGTACGGCGCGGGCTGGCCTTGCAGCCGCTGGTGCCGGGGCATCAGGAAGGCGGCCGGCGCGGGGGCACTCCGCCGGTGGTCCTGTGCGAGGCTGCGGCCCTGGCGCTGGAGCTGGCCGAGCGAGCACGTTCCCCTGAGGCAGATCGGCAGGAGCAGCTTCGGGATGGGCTGGAGCGTGCGCTGCGGGCACGGGTCCCCGGCGCCCGGGTGAATGGCGCCGAGGCGGCGCGGCTGTGTAACACGAGCAATGTCTGCTTTCCGGGGGTGGATGGCGAGGCAGTGCTCATCGGGCTGGACCTGGAGGGCTTCGCCGTCTCGTTGGGCGCGGCCTGCGCTTCGGGGACGATGCGACCTTCGCCGGTCCTTCGGGCGATGGGGTTGACCGAGTCCGAGGCCAGGAGCTCGCTCCGATTCTCGCTCGGCCGGGAAACCACGGCGGAGGACGTCTCTGCGCTAGTCGACGCCCTCGCCCGACGAGTTCTCTGATACTTCGTCGGTCGTCGGGGATACTTCGTCGGGAGCTGATCGATGCCCTCGTCCGGCACGTCGGGCGCGCGAGCCCGCGTGCAGTTCGTTAGTTGGCGGCCTGCAGCTTCTTCAGCATCTTCACCGCGTTCTCGTTCCGCAGGTTGAGCTCCAGCGAGCGCTGGTAACTCTTCACCGCGGCCTCCTTGTGGCCAGCCACCATGTAGGCCTCGCCCAGACTGTCGTGGGCATTGGCATCCTGCGGGTACAGCGACACGTTGGCTTCGAAGACCTGCGTAGCGCCGTCGGTCTTGCCGGCTCCGAGCAGCATGTATCCGCACTCGTTGAGGTCACCGGGCCCAAACTTGCTCGCCGGACCCTGCGTGCGCTGAGTGTTGTAGTCGACGAGGGCTCGGGCGACTCCGACCTGCTGGGATAGGACGGCGCACCGGGCCTGGGCCGGAAGCGAGCCATCTTCGAACCCCGTCCAGCCGTACTCCTTGGCAACCGCCGATGCGAGAAGCGGGAGGATGATCGGCCCGCTGTCGGAATTCGTCATGATCGCCACTCCCTTCCCCGAATCGGCGAAGGCGATGAGCGAAGCGGTGAAGCCCTGGTCATCTCCAGTGTGACCGAAGCGGTCGCTCTTGGGATCGAGGAAGAATCCAAGACCCGTCGGACGCTCGCCCCCCATTTGCACCGTCAACATTTCTCTCGCAGTGGTGGGCGAGATGACTCGGCTGTCCCTGCCCTGTCTGGCCTTCGCTACCTCGATGGCGACCTTCGCGAGATCCCCGGGGGTCGTCCAGAGCCCTGCCGCCGCCATCTCCGGGTACACGTGCCAACGTCCCTTGACCACCTCCCCGTTTGGCCGATGTCCGCTCGCCGAGAACTTCGCCCTATCGGATGGCTGTGGCTGCTCATAGCTGCTGTGCCGGAGATTGAGGGG
>JBKOYI010000050.1:0-7550 GCA_046725335.1 Myxococcota bacterium
AGGATCAGGCGCGCGCCCTGGAGACCCGCCATTCCACGGCCCGAGAAGCGGGGCGCATCGCCCAGCAGGCTGGGGTACAGCGGCTCATCCTGACCCACCTCAGCTCACGCTACGACACCGACTTCGGTCGGCTGCTGTCCCAGGCCCGCGAAGAATTCACCGGTCCGGTCGAGGTCGCGCACGACGGGATGACGGTGGAGATTCCAGTCCGGGAGTGAAGGGGCCCGGGACACACGGTCTCCGGACCGGGGCCTCCCCGGCAGTGGCGACGCGGCGACGGGTCACGACTCGCTGCCCGGACGCGTCAGGCACGCTCGCCGAGACCTGACGACGGCCGGCCAGGCCCCGGGTTTGTGGCGTCCCAGGCAACTGGCTTTCTCAACTGTGCTGCTTCCTGCGCGACGCCCTGCACAGAAGTCGGCGCAGTTCCTCGGTCAACACTCGGCCCGCCGGCTGCACTGAGGGAGACCCGAGCTCCGCGGCGCAACACCCTTCAGGCGGGGCGGGGAGAACGGTCATGAAATGCTTCACTCTCTGTACCCTGGTGCTCATCGCCTCCGCTGGATGTGGCGTAGGAGCCGACGGGATGGTCCAAGCGGATAACCGCAGCCAGGACCCCAGTTCGTCCGCCCGGGACGCGGAAGCGCGGGCCGTGGCAGCCTACGCCGCGGTCTTCGGTAGCGATGTGACGGAGGCCTGTCTGCGTGCCTGGCACGACGACCAGGCGCAAGCCGAAAACGGGCCGACCTACAAGCCCGAAAAGTCCGACAAGCGTTCCCTGGGGGCCTTCCTGTGCGCGTGCGTCGGGGGCAACAACTGCCCGGACTTCTGACGCAGAACGCCGCCCGGGCCCGGCGCTGACGTCCGGGAGCGGTCCGCCTCGGGTTAGCATGCCCAGCCTCGGATGGCGGTCCTCGAGGGAACGCAGCGGCGACTCCGGCGCATCTGGCCTTGGGCGCTGGGGTTGTCCTTGGCGGCGGCGATTGTGGCGGTGGCAGCCGGGCAGCAGCGCGGCCTGCACAATGCCGAGGACAGCCTTTACGACCTGCGCCTGACCACGTTCGCCCCCAACCCCAAGCGGGTCCCGGACGTGGTGATCCTCGCCGTCGACGACGCCACGGTGCAGGGGATTCGCGCCAATGGCAGTTACGTCCGGGCCTGGGGGAATTGGCCCTATGCCCGCTCGCTGTGGGCGCGGGTCTTGACGCACCTCGAGGCGATGGGGGCACGGGCCGTCGTTCTCGATTTCACCTTCGACGAGCAGAGCAGCGATCCCGGACAGGATGCCCTGGTTCGTGAAGCAGTCGAGGGTCTCTCCATCCCGGTCGGGGTTGGATTTGCGGTCAACGTCCCCTCGCAAGAGGGCCGGGCGCTCCCGGCCGGTCGCGCGGGGAACTGGACCGTGGGCCGGCCTCTCCCACGTCCGCCCGGAACTGCTCATCCTCATCCTCAGTCCGAGGGGGATCCCTTCGCACCGCCGGGCGGTCGAGTCGAGGAGGCCACGCCCGAGCTGGTGGCCCAGGCCCTGGCCTTCCCGGTTCAGAACGTCGGGTTCCCTCTCCCCACCCTGGCAGTGGACCTGCCCGGAGCTCCCCGGACCATGCGCCACCCGGTGGCTCCCCTGGCGCCACTGCTGGACGTCGTCCCAGCATTCGGCTTGGTGCTTCCAGAGGCCGATCCCGATGGAAAGCTTCGGCGCACCCACTTCGCCTACTCCGATGGGGCCAACGTCTACGTCACGCTGGCGGTAGCCCTGGCGGCCGATCTCCTGGGAGCGGAGGCAGTGGAAATCGCTCCAGGCCGGCTGCGCATCGGAAGCCGGACTCTGGCCATCGATGGGGACGGCAGCGCAGCGCTCGACTACGGCGGAACGCTCCATCAGCGCTTCGAGACCCGCAGCTTGATCACCGTCGTCGACGACTCCGTCCGCCACGAGCAGGGACTGAAGCCACTGCTGGCACCCGACTTTCTCAAGGACAAGGTGGTGATGGTGGCCGGCTTTGCGGTGGGAACCTTCGACGTCAAGGCCACCCCCTTCTCCAACGAGACCGTGGGTGCGGTGAAGCCGGCCATCGAGCTGGCCACGCTGCTCCATGGGCAATTCATCACCCGAGCTCCGCTCTGGGTCACCGCGCTTCTGGCGCTCCTGGCGTCCCTCGGCTCGGCGCTGCTGGTGCTCGGCACCCGGGATGTCTGGGTGGAAAGCATCTGGCCGCTGGTGATCCCGGTGCTCCTCTTCGTGGGCACCGGCGCCTTGCTGGTTCACGCCAAGATCCAGGTGGGGCTGGTGGCTCCGGTCCTGGCGGCCTCGCTCACCAACGTGGCCGCGGTGGCGGTCAATCACCTCTTTGCGGACCGGGAGCGCGCCCGGGTCAAGGCCATGTTCAGCCGCTACCTCTCGCCCCAGGTGGTGGAACAGCTGGTGGAACAGCCCGAGCTGCCCAAGCTCGAGGGCGAGCAGATGGAAGTGACCGCCTTCTTCTCCGACATTCGCGGCTTCAGCACCTTCTCCGAGCGATTCGCTGACGACCCCCAAGGTCTGGTCCGCCTCCTCAATACCTACCTCACCCGGGTCAGCGGAACGCTCCTTCGCCACGGCGCCTGCCTCGACAAGTACATCGGCGATGCGGTGGTCTGCATCTTCGGAGCGCCGCTGAAGACCCCCGACCACGCCATCCGGGCCTGCGCCGCCGCCCTCGAGGTCCAGGCCGAGGTCCTCGAGCTCCGGCGGGAATTTGCCGAGCGCGGGCTCCCCGACGTCTACACCCGCATCGGGGTGAACACCGCCCAGATGTTCGTCGGCAACTTCGGCAGCGAGCAGCTCTTCAACTACACCGCCATGGGCGACGGGATGAACCTGGCCTCTCGGTTGGAAGGTGCCAACAAGCCCTATGGTTCGCTGATCCTCATCGGACCGCAGACGCAGGCCCTGGTCTCGCACGCATTCGAGACCCGGGAGCTGGACCGGGTCCGCGTCGCCGGGAAGCAGGAGGCGGTGGTCATCCACGAGCTGTTGAGCCGCAAAGGAGACCTGCCCGAATCCAGGCAGCGAACGCTGGCGCTGTATGCCCAGGGGTTGGCCCTGTGGCGAGAAGCGCGATTCCCCGAGGCGGCGGCGGTCTTTGCACGCGCGGTCGAGACCGACCCGGAGGATGGCCCGTCCCGGACCTTGCTCGCCCGGTGCCTCAAGCACGCGAAGAATCCGCCGGACTCTTTCGATGGTGTCATCGACCTGGACAAGTAGACTGTCCGCTTCCAGGTCGGAGACCAGAAACCGGAGGGGCGCCCCATGCGACGTTTGGGCTGGTTGCTCGTGCTCGTGGCAGGAGCGGCCTGGGCGCTTTCCCTGGGGGACAGGGTCTACGTGCGCGGGCGGGACGTTGCCCTGCTCCGTTCGACCACACCCACCGCGGCGACGCTGGCCAAGCTCCAGCCCGGAGATCCAGTGGTGTGGCGCGGAGCCGACCGGGACAAACCCCGCTGGCATCGGGTGGAGGCCAAGGGGAAGACGGGGTTCGTCTACTACGCCAACCTCTCGGTCACGCCGCCCGCCGCCGAGCTGCTCAGCTCTCCGGAAGGGACCCGGAGCGTGGATGCCCAGGCCTTTGCCAGCTCCGGGGCCGCCGGCAAGGCCCTCACCGAGGGCGCCGTCCGCTATGGCAATCAGCAGGAGAAGAACAAGGGCCAGCAGCACCCCACCCTGCGCGAAGCGGTGCGCCAGACACAGACCCTGGAAGCAATCGCCCAGCAGCGCACCGACGCGGAGCTGAGCGCCCAGGCCACGCGCATCGCCGGAGAGCAGCGATGAAGCAGCTGATGGCGCAGACCACCCTGGTTGGTCGGATGGATCGCGCCGCAATGGAGGCAGAGATCAAGGAGCGCCGGAGGGAGCTTGGCCTGAGCCAAGTGACCGGAGGCGCGACGCTGAGATCGGCCGCCAGGGCAAGCGACGGCCGATCAACCAGGGTGGTCTGCGCCATGAGCCTTCGCCTGGGGTTGCTGGCCTTCAGCGGTTGCAGCGCCATTTCTGGCATCCAGCATGGCGACGTCAACCAGCTCGTCCAGACTGGGCAGAGTGTGGCCGGGTTGACCCAGGACCTCGGCAAATGCGACAGCCTGGGCAAGACCGAGGTCTCCTTCGAGGAGGAGCGCACCATCGGCGGGGCGGTAGCGCTCAACTGGGTGCAGCAAGGGGGCGGGCTGCTGGTCGACGTCCCCAGCGCCGACGAGACGTCGCTGGCCGATCCCCGTCGGTTGTCGGTCGGTGACACGTCTCGGAATCGGTTGGCGAAGTACTTGAACGTGGTCGGGAAGAACCTGGCGGCGCGCTCCAGCCGGCCGACGCTGCAGTGGACCTTTGGAGTCCTCGACGCCTCCACGGTGAACGCCATCTCGGCGCCGGGCGGCTATGTCTTCGTCACCCGCGGACTATTGCAACGGGTGGACAGCGAAGCGGCCCTGGCGGGCGTGCTCTCCCACGAGATTGCCCACGTCACCCACAAGGACTCCTTCCTCATCTACCAGCAGACCAAGGTCGACCGATGCAAGACCCTGGCATACGCCAAGGCCGGGCAGCGCGAGGGAATGGCCTCGCTCCAGGCGTACAGCCCGCAGTTTCTCCAGGCTGCCATCGGGGCCTTCAACTCCATCTCCGGCGGGCCGCTGGACCTGAACGCCGCGGCCAACAACGCCCTGCTGACGCTGTTCAGTGACGAGTTCGTGCACCGCTACCTGGAGGGAGGGTACGCCCGTGACCAGGAGCTGGCGGCGGATGCTACCGGCCTCGAGCTGGCCACCGCCTCCGGCTACAACCCCCGGGGCTTCACCGACTTCATCGGGGGACTGCCAGCCGGAGGTGGCTTCTTTGCCCATCACCCTCCGCCGGCCGACCGACTCGCGGCGATGAAAGCCCTGCTGGCCAGTCGAAAGCAGGCCCCCTTCTCTCCCTTTGCTCAGGACGTCGCGCTGCTCCCCCTCATCCCCTTGAAGGACGAGCTGGCCGCGGCGCGCTGAAGGGCCTTGGCCCCAGCAGTCTACCGCCGCGCTGCCTGGGTGAGCGCGCGATGCACCGACTCGAGCGCCTTCCGAGCCTCGAGCAGCTCGGCTCGCTCAGCGGTGAGATCGGCCACTTGCCGCGCCAGGGTGTCGCGTTCGGCGGTGAGCGCCTCCACGGTTCGGCGCAGCTGCATCGTGTCGTCGCGGAAGTTTTCCAGCTCCCCGGCCAACCGCTCTTCCTCGGCCAGGCTGTCGGTCAGCTCCGTCTCTTTGGCCTTCAACAGACCCTGGAGCCGCTCACGCTCGGCCTGCACGGCGGCGGTCTGCGTTCGGGCACCCTGCACGGCCAGCAGCGCCTCGTCCCGCTCGCCTTCCAGCGCCTGGAGCTCTCGCTCCAACTCGGAAAGCAGTCCGGCGCGTTCCTCCATCTGGGTCGCCAGCCGGCGGGCTTCCTCGACCCTTGCCCGGGCCTCCTCGGTGGCCCGCTCCGCCGTTCGCCTGGCCACGTCGAGGTCGTGCTGCAGGGCCGCGTTGTGGGCCTTCAGCGCATTCACCGCCTCCTGCAGCTCGGCGATTCGTTCCACCGCCATGACCCCGGCAGCGGCGACGTTGGTCGGAAGCGGCTCGGGGCGGGGATGCTCGCGGACGCCGCGCAACCGTTCCCGCAGCCGCTCTCGCCGGGCCTGGGTCTCCCCCACCGCCGGGGTCGGCGGCGCCACGGGGGTGGCCCGGGGAAGCGCGGCCGCTGGGGCGGGGGCAGCTGGCGCACTGGCTGGAGCGGGAGCCATCGCCCGCGGCTCAGGGGCGCTGGGGCCCCGTGAATCCGAAACCGGTGCCGGCAAACGGGGCTCGGCCCCCCGGGCCAGGGGGACCCCGGCGGACCGATGCGGCTCAGCCGCCGTGGGACGCCCGGGCTGGGGGGCGGCCCCGCGGAGCGTCGCCTCCACCCGCTCGCGGGAAGTCTTTGGCTCGGAGGCCTCGTCCGCCTCGCGCTGGCTGCGGCCTCGCAGCACCTCCGCCTCTCTCCCGGGGCGTTCGGCGTCGGCCAGCAGCTCGCGAGCCGTGGCGGGCTCGACGACACCGGCAGATGCGCCCTGGCTCTCGGGCTCAGAGCCTGAATGCCCGGCCACCTGCGCCGCCACCTCGTAGATCCACTCGTCCTGGCCGCCCATTTCCGGCGCGGCGGCGCCCTCTGCCGTCAGCGACCCCAGCTTCACCCGGGGTTTGGCACGCGACACGTTCTGGTCGAAGGCCTTTTTCATACCCATCCCCTCACCCGGCACGCGCATCGGTCGCGGCCCGCGTTCTCGACTGCTCCAGTCGGTGCAACACTTCCTTCAGAAAGGCGTCCACGTCGTGGGCACCCTTGGACTCGCGCTCGGACACGAAGACCGGAACCCCCTCGCTGGAGGCCTGGGCGAACTTGGTGCACTGCCGCACCAGGGTGGTCATCAGGTACTCCGGATAGTGTTGGCGAAGGGCGGCCAGGGCTTCCTTGGCCAGCTTGAAGGTCTGGTTGTAGGCGTTGACCACGATGAAGACGTGGTCGAGCACATGGTTCAGATCCTCCTCCAGGCTTTGGACCGTCTCGAAGAGCAGCTTCAGTCCGTGGAAGGAGAGGAAGTCCGGCAGCACCGGGACGAAGAGGTCCTGGGCCGCCATCAGCGCATTCAGGTTGAGCAGCCCGAAGGAAGGAGGCGCGTCGAACACCACCGCGTCGTACTTTTCCTCGACCTCTTCCAGGGCCTTGCGCAGCTTGAACTCCCGCCCGGACATGGGCATCAGCGCCAAGTCAACCGTGCTCATCCCCAGGTTGCTGGGGACGAAGTCCAAATTGGGAAGGGGCGTGTGCTGAATGACCTCGGCCAGGGGCTCCTTGCGGACCAGGACGTGGATGAGCGTCTTCTCGAAGTCCTCTCCCTCGTAACCCAGGCACTTGGTGGCGTGCCCCTGGCTGTCCAGGTCCACCAGCAGCACCGAGTAGCCCAGCTCCGCCAGCCGGTAGGCGTAGGAAGTGGACAGCGACGTCTTGCCAGTGCCGCCCTTGAAGTTGAGGAAGAGTTGTCGTCGATGCCCGAACGGCCGAGGAAAGGAGCGCAACGCTTTGCGCAGCGTCCACAGGTCGGTGCCCGAGTAGGTCTCGCGCGCGAGCGTGGCCTTGAGGGCCTTGAGGGTGACGCCGAGCAGCTCGCTGATCGTCTTGGCGCTGTAGGAGGGTTGCTCCATCGCTCTCTCGTGTCTTCTCGTGACTTCAGGAGACGAACAGCTTCCCCCCTCGCCGTACCACCTGCCCGCGCGCAGTCAAAAGTGCGGCCGCCTCGATCACCTGCTCGCTGGCCACGCCCAGCTGTGCGGCCAGGTCGGGAATGGCCCGGCCCCGCATGGCCGAGCGGAGCTCCAGGGCAATGCGCTGGCAGAGTGCCTCGTCGGAATGGACCACCGGCCCGGGGCGGACCGGCGGCTCGATTTCGGCCGGGGACGAAGCCGGTGGCCCAAGCTCGGGGTCTGGCGGAGCCTCGGCTTCCGGGTTGGCAACGAATCGAATCTCTTCGGGC
>JBKOYI010000017.1:0-5220 GCA_046725335.1 Myxococcota bacterium
AGCGGAGCTGCGGCGAGGCGCCGGCGAGCGTCTCGTGCAGGTCCTCGACGGTCTTGATGAAGTGCGACTGGCCGACGATGACGTTCACGTCGTCGGGCTTCTCGATCCGGACGGATAGGAGCTCCATGGACCCTCCTGGGCCGGGAGACCGGCAGCGTACTCCGTGTGCTCCGAGGAGCGCGAAGGACCGGAGCGCGTAGACCGATCTCCAACGTCAGCTGAAGCAGCTCGCGGAGCGCCAGCGGGGAACCAGGCGCGACGCGACCGCCACGGGACACGAGATGCACAGCCTTCGCTCACCAGCTCAACAATATGGGCGCAGGAACTGCGCGCTCTCTCAAGCGGCAGTAGCCATGAGCCTCGTCGGGGCCGGGACAAGCCCGTGTTCGGGTGCAGCTCCGGGACGCGGGCCGGGCTGCTCCAGAACCTCCCGGGCGGGAAGCGGGTCCAGCCACGACGTCACACCGGCACCGACCACGGCATCGTGGAGCACACCTCGACCGGCCGGGTTGGGGAAGCTGGGCTCGGATGGACCGGAGCGCCGTCTCCGATCAGCTCGGCGGAGGCCTGCTCCTACCCTTCCCTTCCCCGACGAGACGCGCCTGGTGATCCGCACCCTCTCGAGGGAGGCTCGCCTCCGTGAGCTCCCTCATCGGCGAGTCCGCCACCCCGGCTCGGACCGCGCTTCCCGGGGCGACCGCCAGAGCCCGGGTTCGCTGGATGGCCCGGGCCCCGATCGTGGGGCTGGCCATCGCCACCGCAGTCGCCCTCCGCCTGGCGTCCGTGCTCCCCGAGGTCCCCAACCGGCACGCGCTGACCGACGATGCCGCCCGCCGGGTGATCGTCGACGTCGATGCCGCCGATGCGCTGCGCGGGGGTGAGCTCTTCGGGTTCGTCAGCTTCGTCGCCGGCTCGGAAACGTGGCCGAGTCTCCGATTGCTCGTGACCGCGCCGGTACATGCGCTGGCCGGCCCGGGCCAGGCCCTCGGTGTCGAGCTCGGGGTCTCCCTGGCCTTCACTGCCCTCCTCTTCCTGATCCTCGGTCTCGCCGGCCGCTGCGTGGCCCCGTCCGTGGGCCAGGCGACCCTGGTCGTGGCCATCTCCACGCTGATCCTCCTGGGCAACCGCGACTTGCTCGAGCGCGCGGTGAACGCGACCGTGGAGGTTCCCTCGGCGGTCTTCACCCTGGCGATGGCCGGGGCCTGGCTGGCCTCACGGGCGTCGCGAACGTTCCAGCCCTGGGGGGTGGCCGTTCTCGGCATCGGGCTCTTCCTCATCAAGGCCCAGCACGGGCTGATGCTCGGTGTGGCGGTGCTGCTGGTGGAGGCCAGCGAGGCAGGGGTTGTGCGGCCCCCGCGGGCCGTTCTCTCCGCTCTCCTGCGGGCAGCGCGGAGCCCGGCGGGCCTGGTGCTCCTCGCCCTGACCCTCATGGTGCTGCTGGGCGGATGGTGGGCAGTGCGCACCGGAGGCCTGAGCGCGACCGTCTTCGGGCAGGAGGTGAGCCTCGGCGGGGTCCGGGGACCGATGGCCTTCGGGAAGCTCCTGGTCCTTGTCTTCGTCGAGCTCGCCTTCTGGCAGGAGCGGGTCTGGCTCGCGGCGGAGATTCCTCGGCGCGCGAGATTCCTCTGGAACTGGCTGCTCACGCCGATGATCGCCTGGACACTCGTCCCCTTCTCCTCGCGACTCCAGATGCTCGAGACGGGGATGGGGTTCGACAGCAACCAGCTCCTCCCGGGGTCGATCCTCCATCGGCTCCTCGACTTTCCTCGCGCCGCCTGGGCGGGATCGTTTCCCCCTGACGGACGCTGGATCGTGCTGGTGCTGCTGGGCGCTTCTCTCGTCGCCGCCTGGCGCTCGGTGGTGGCCAGGCGGGTGCTGGTCCCGCTCGGTGCGCTGGTTGTCTTCCAGGTCACCCTCCTCGCGGCCTTCAGGCACGGTGACTTCCAGCCTCGCCTCATCCTCAATCTCGCGCCGCTGGTGGCGCTCGCCGCAGCGGCCTGGGTCCCGGCGATGCCCCGTGTTCCTCGTGGCGTGCTCGCCGCAGGTGCGGCCACGCTGCTCCTCTGGGCAGTGGTGCCCCTCTGGCGAGGCCCGGAGCTGGTGGCAACCATCTCCCGAGGGTTCGGAAGCGCCGCCGACGGCGATGCCTGCCGCGAGGTCGCTCGGGCACTCCCCATCTCCCGGGGGGTGCTGGTCAACGAGACCGGGCCGGAGCGGGGCCCGACCTGCGCCCTGTGGGTCAAGCTCTTCGCGCGTGAGCGAGGTGCGCAGGTGCTCATTGGCGAGCCGTGGACTCGCCGCGGCCGTCACGAGGTCCTCGTCCTGGAAGATGGGACAGTCCCGACCGGCGCGCGGATCGGGCTGGTGCCTCAGGGCACGGAGGCCCGCTCTGGGCTGGTGCGCGGGCAGCGCTACCGCGCTGAAGGGCCCTGAGCCTGGACGCGCGCGCCTTCCAGACCGGCGCGCGGATCAGCGGACGCCGGCACCGCCGCGGAGGCGGGGGCCGGGGTGGAGCTCCGTCAGCTCGTGGATCAGTTCAGCGTGTCGCTGCAGCTCGAGGTGTGGGACACGCGTGCCAATCGTCTGCTCTTCAGGGAAGTCGGGCGGGCCGCCCGATTCGACACGCGCTGCGCCCTATCCCCCGACGGCCGACGCGTTGCCTGGACCCAGGGGGTGACGACCATCGTGCGCGACCTCGACTCGGGCCGCGAAGGGACGTTGCCGCTCGATGGCCAAATGGGTGGGTTGCGGTTCAGTCCCGATTCGGCCCGCCTCTCCTCCGTCACCACCGGGAGCATCGCTCTCTGGGATGCCGCAACCGGGCGCTCGCTCTGGAGCGTCGCCAATGCGGTCCCGGAACGACTGCGTGTGACCTGGTCCGCCGACGGTCGCGCCCTCCTGGTGGAGTACGAAACGCTCGGCACGGAGCTGCTCGATGCCCACACCGGCGAGCGGCTCGCGCGTTTCCGGGCCACGAAGGACTTTGTCTCGCCGGCCCGCGTGTGGATCCAGCCCGACCTCGGAGCGCAAGTAGTGATGACTCAAACGCACTGGGAGCGGCGCCCGCTGCCCCAGCCCGACGAGGAACCGGCGGCCCGGAGCCTCGCCCGGACGCTGCAAAGGACTGGCCTCGCATTTCGAGGCGTGGAGCTCGTCGCCGCGCCCTGACGCTTCCGAGGCGTGCTCGACGCTCAGACCCGTGTCATGCCGCCGTCGACCACGATCTCTTCGCCGGTCATGAACGAGGAGTCATCGGAAGCGAGGAAAAGGGCCGCCCTTGCGACCTCATCCGGCGTCCCGAAGCGCTTGAGCGGGATTCGCTGGATCAGCTGCTCCGTGAGGCCCTGGACTTCGTCGGGCGTCATTCCGAACTTGCCGTAGAGCGGCGTCCGGGTCGGACCGGGGCTCACCGCGTTGACGCGGATGCCCGCCTCGGCAAGCTCGCCTGCGGCGGTCCGCACCAGGGAGCGCGCAGCAGCCTTCGAAGCCGCATACGCGCTCGTGCCCGGCATCCCGAGATCGTCGTTGATCGAGGTATTGAACACGATGGTTCCGCCGCGGGGCATGAGCGGCGCGAAGTGCCTGAGCATCAGCCACGGCCCACGAACATTGAGGCGAAAGGATTCGTCGAACGCCGCCTCCTCGAGCGCCGTGATCGGACCAAACCTTGCCACGCCAGCATTCAGGAAGAGGACGTCCACGCCCGTGCCGCTCGCCGCGAACTTCCGGGCGAGCGCTTCGATGTCGGCGCCGGAGCCTGCATCGGACGCCACCACCTCGGCGATGCCGGCAAGCTCGCTGCGCGCGACTTCGAGCGTCTTCGGGTTCGTGCCCGTCGCCGTGACCTTCGCCCCCTCGGCGGCGAAGAGCCGTGCCGTTGCCAGCCCAATTCCGGTTGTGCCTCCAGTGATGATGGCGACTTTGTTGGCTAGCTTGCCCATGGCGCGGCCTCCGACTTGGTTGATGGGACCCAAAGCACGATCCGGGCCAGCTGTGGAGTGTTTCGAAACGGCGCCTCGGCGGTTCTGCCCGGGCACCGCCGCTGTGGCGCCACAGCGCACCTGTGGCGTCGTCCCGGTGGCAACTGCTCCGGGGCACTCGACGTCCTGCAGCTCGAAGGCGTCCAGGTACCGCGGAGCGGGCCGCGTCCTCCCGCTCGCCGGCCGGGCCGCCGGAGTGTCTTCGTCGAGGGCTTCTCGCTCCACGCCGACACCTGGCTCCACGAGAACGACGTCAGCGGCCTCGAGCGGCTCTGCAACGACGGCGCCCGCGGGCCCCTGTCGCTCGAGCGACTGTCCCCGAGACTGATCAGAGGATCTCTTCGATGACGTGAACCGGCCCACCGGCACGAAGCTCCCCCCTTCCGATCGCCAGCAGCTGGTTCAGAAAGGCGTATTTCACCGCGGCAGTCTCAAAACGCGGCACGGTGCGAAAGTAGGGAGCTCCTGGCGCTCCATCGTCCCGGATGCCCTCGAACGTCATGTGGATGAGCGCGCCGTCGTCGGTCTCGAGCGTGATGCGGAGGTCGACCTCGATGACACCGTCCGGGCGTTTCACCGTCCAGTCGTCGCCGCCCGGCAGCACCTTTCCGCGAAGCCGGTCACCCTCGAACGAGCCTCCGGTGATCGGAAAGGTGACACGAGTGCCGTGCGGTCCGGCGCCGATGTCTTGCGTGGGGGCCGTGCTCAGACGAAGTGACATCAGGGGACGTGATCGCATGGCAGTTCTCGTGTCGGCGGGTGGTGGCGAGGGAGCCGCGAGCGGCGTGGGTGCGCAGCCAGCGAGCGTTGCGAGCGCGGCAAGCTTGAGAACCTCACGTCGTTGAGCGTCCACGCCGGCCTACAGGATCTCGTCGATCGTGTAGATGGGGCCTTCGGCGCGCCGATCGCCGCTCGATACGGCGACGAGGCGATTCAAGAACGCGTACTTCGGGTGCGCGGTCTCGAAGCGGGGCGTGGTCCGGAAGTAGTAGGCCGAGGGATCGACGCGCTCGCCTCGCCCGAGCGCCGCGATCACCTCCGGCGGCCCGTGACGGAGCCCGAACGACGTCATGTGGATGAGGGCGCCGTCGTCGGTCTCGAGTGTGATGCGCAGGTCGAGCTCGAGGACACCGTCGCCTCGGAGAAGCGTCCAGTCGCCGCCACCGGGCAACACCTTGCCGCGAAGCCGAGGGCCCTCGAAGTGGCCGGTCGCGATGGGCGCCGTGACACGGGTGCCATG
>JBKOYI010000025.1:0-6635 GCA_046725335.1 Myxococcota bacterium
TGGCCTGGAGCTGGGCCGCCGCTCCTGGCTCGACGACCGGAGACTCCACCCCCTCGTCGACTTCGGGAACCTCGGGCGTCTCTTCGTGCTCGCCCTCGGTTAGCTCGAACTGGGCCCGCGCGAAGTCCGGGTCGTAGACGACGTCACTGACGTAGAGAAAGGCGGCCTTGTCCAGCCCGATGTCGACGAAGGCCGCCTGCATGCCCGGGAGCACCCGGACCACCCGGCCTTTGTAGATGTTGCCGACGACACCCTTGTCCTTCTTACGCTCGAGATAGAACTCCGCGATGTGGCCGTTCTCGACGAGCGCCACGCGCGTCTCGCGGCCGGCCGCGTTGATCAAGAGGATGCTGCCCATGGGGGAACCCCGAGTGCGCGCGGCCGAACGCGCCCTCCGCCGGACGGGTGACGGCAGAGGAAAGCGGCTCGCAAACGCGCGCGAAGGAGGGGGTCCCAGGTGGACTTTCCGGCGCGCGCAAGCCCGCCGCAGGGCGGAGCTCGATCATGGCGCGCAGGTAGCTCACTGGAGTCAGGACTCCCTCGAAGTGACAGTCGTGCTGCTCGCGTCCAGCCCCCGGGTTTCGGGTCGCCTTGCAGGCCCGGCCTTCTGGGCGGGGGGCTCGGCGCCGGGGACGAGAACACCGCATGCGCGGCGTCTCGGGACGCATCCCGTCAAAAATCCCTTTCGCGGCGTACATTTACAGACTTCGACGCCCGAAGCAAGCCGCTGGCGGTGTGTGCCGGGCAGGCGTTTGACGAGGTTTTTGACACCTCGAAGAGACACCTCGAAGACAGGATTTCCTGGATATCCGCGGCCCGGACGAGATGTCTGACACCTCGTTGCCCCGACGAGATGTCTGACACCTCGAAGACTGGATTTCCTGGAGATCCACGGTTCGGACGAGATGTCTGACACCTCGTCACCGACACCTCGTCACCGCGAGCCTTTGTTGCGGTTCCCCGGCCCGGACGACGCCACGGTCAGGCACTTGCAATCGACGGTCGCCGCTCGCCGGGCCTCGGGGCACGGGGGCGGGACTGGCGAATCAGCCGGAGCCCGACCCAGTCACCGTCCAAGGTGGCCCGCTTGTCGTCGACCAGACCGAGGTCTAGCGCGGCGTGCCGGACCATCTCCTCGTCCAGCGGACTCTTGCCGCTTTCCCAGCACACCCAGAGCCGTCCGGGCAGGGCCAAGGTTCGGGCCAGAGCGGGCAGCCGGCCCACCAGCTCACCGGCGGTGCGGACGAAAAACAGGATCACGTCCAGTCCGCTCTGGGCAGTGACCAGGAACTCCACGCCCTCCGGCAGCGGATTGAGCCGAGCCACGAACCCGGGAGGTGGATTGACCACCGAGACCTTTGCCCCGGGGCGGATCCCCAGCGTGGTCGAGAGGCTCACCCGGTGGTCCCTACCTCGAACCCGCGGTCTAGCCCGGTTGGTGCCCTTTCCGAAACCCGGACCTCCTCGACCTGGGCGGCGGGTGGCCCCTGCCGGCACCAGGCCACGAACGACTCCACCCCCGCCGACTCCCCCTCGGCCTCCGCCTCCACCGTGCCGTCGAAGCGGTTGCGCACCCATCCGGAGAGTCCGAGCCGGCGAGCCTCGGCCCGGGCTGCCACTCGAAAGGCCACGCCCTGCACGAAGCCGACGACGAGTAGATGAACCCGGGAGCGCGACATGACGGCCCGCTCTCCTCTACGACTTCGGGCCCAGGAGATCCAGGAAGCCCGGTTCGTCGAGGACCCGGACGCCTAGCTCTGCCGCCTTCTTGAGCTTGCTTCCGGCCTCTTCGCCGGCCACGACGAAATCGGTCTTCCGCGACACACTCCCGGCCACCTTCCCCCCGCGCCGCTCCACCTCCTCCTTGGCCTGCTCGCGGGTGAGCGAAGACAAGCTGCCGGTGAGGACGACGGTCTTGCCGGCAAAGGGCCCGTGGGAGCTGACCTCGGGAGGCTGCGGCTCGACTCCGGCGGCCAGCAGCGCCTCGATGCCTTCTCGGTTCTGCGGTTCGCGGAAGAAAGCGGCCATCACCTTGGCCATCTCCGGCCCGACGTCCTTCACCCGGGTCAGTTCCTCTTCGCCGGCATCGTAAAGCGCGCGGACGTCCTTGAAGTGGTCGGCCAGCATGCGGGCCGTGGAGTCGCCCACGTGCCGGATTCCCAGCGCATAGAGGAACCGGCGCAGGGGAGGGTTCTTGCTGCGCTCCAGGGCAGCCAGGAAATTTTCGGCGCTCTTTTCCCCCATTCGCTCCAGCCCGACCAGGGTGGCCAGGGTCAGCCGATACAGATCCGCCGCTCGCTTCACCAGCCCGGTGGCCACCAGCTGCTCGGCCAGCTTGTCGCCCAGCCCCTCGATGTCCATCCCGCCCCGGCCGGCGAAGTGGCGGAGTCGCGCCTGGAGCTGGGCCGGGCAGTTCAACCCGGTGCAGCGGAGGATGGCCCCGTCCTCGTCCATGACAGCCGCCGCGCCGCAGACCGGGCAGTGGTCGGGGAAGACGTAGGGCTTCTCGGCGCCGGTCCGGGCCGAGTCGATGACCTTGACGATCTCCGGGATGACGTCGCCGGCGCGACGGACGAAGACCTGGTCGCCGACGCGGACGTCCTTCCTCCCCAGCTCGAGGGGATTGTGGAGGGTGGCGCGGGCGACGGTCACGCCGCCCACCTGCACCGGGGTCAGGAAGGCCACCGGGGTCAGCGCCCCGGTCCGGCCCACGTTGACCTCGATGGCCTCCACCCGGGTCCGAGCCTCCTCCGGAGGAAACTTGTAGGCGATGGCCCAGCGCGGGCTCTTGGAGACCTGTCCCAGCCGTCGGCGTGCGTCCTCGGCGTCGACCTTCACCACCATCCCGTCGACCTCGTAGGCCAGGGCGTGGCGTCGGGCCAGGGTGTCGTTGTAGCCCGCACGCACCTGTTCCAGCCCTCGTGCCGTCCGGTTCTCGGGATTGACCGGGAGCCCCAGCGAGGCCAGCCAGGCCAGCTTGTCGGTGTGCCTCTGGAACGGCAGCGAGCCCCCGGAGTCCCAGGCACCCAGCTCGTAGACGAAGAGCGACAGCGGCCGCGAGGCGGTCACCGCCGGATCGAGCTGCCTCAGGGAGCCCGCCGCGGTGTTGCGCGGATTGATGAAGAGCGGCTCGCCCTCCTCCTCCCGCTGAGCGTTGATGCGGGCAAAATCGGCCTTGCGGAGGAACACTTCGCCCCGCACCTCGAGCAGATGCGGGAGTGGCGGCCCACCGGACGGCTGGCGCAGCTGCAGTGGAACCGAACGCAGGGTTCGCAGATTGTTGGTGACGTCCTCGCCGACGACCCCGTCCCCCCGAGTGGAGCCGGCGGTGAGCTGCCCATCGGTGTAGACCAACTCGACGGCCAGCCCGTCCAGCTTCGGCTCGCAGACGTAGGGCACCTCCTCCGGTCCGAGCACCTTGCGCACCCGGGTGTCGAACTCCGCCAGCTCCTCATCGGCGAAGGCGTTGGCCAGGCTGAGCATCGGCTGCCGGTGCGTGACCGGCCGGAAGCGCTCTGAGGGCTTGCCCCCCACCCGGGCGGTGGGGGAGTCGGGCGTCCGGAGCTCGGGGAAGCGCGATTCCAGCGCCAGGAGTTCCCTCATCAGGGCGTCGTACTCGGCGTCGGTCAGCTCTGGGTCATCCAGGACGTAGTAGCGGTGGTCGGCGCGGGCGATTTGCGCCTTGAGCTGCTCCGTTCGGGCTTTGGCGGTCTGTGCGTCCACGGCTCAGGTCTGCTTGACAGGGCGGGGGGCGCTCAATAACGTCTTCTCACTCCTGGGTGGCGTGGTTGTTCATCGCCATCGCGAGCTTTCAACCCTCGTTCCGGCCATCGTTTTAGAAGTCAGCGCCTGCGGCTGCTGCCGAGGCGACGAGCGCCTGCCGGACCGGTTTTCCGCCCCTCCACCCATTGTCTGTGGCGGGGCCAAGTTTCCACATGCGCAAAGCCCGCTCTAGCAAAGAAAAGAACCTCGATGTCGAGGCCGCTCCTGACGAAGGTGTGGACCCGACCCCCCGGCGCCGAGGTGGGCGCCGTCGCCGGGAAGCCGACGGCCCCGGAGCCGAAGCCGAGGGACCCGACGGCGCCGAGGCCCCGCTCCGCCCGGTCTTGACGGCCATTTCACGCCCCGTCCGCGACGACGACCTGAATGCCGTCCCGGACGATCCGTCGGCCCCGCCCGTCCTCTCCCCGGTCCCGGCTGCCCCCGAGCCGCCAGCGCCCCAGGTCATCGGGGCGGACGGCCAGCCGATGCAGGTCCTTCGGCTCAACGACCTCAAGCGGATGAAGATCACCGAACTGTCCAAGATGGCTCAGGACTTCGGGGTGGAGGGGACGCAAGGGCTGAAGAAACAGGATCTCATCTTCGCCCTCCTCTCCGGCATCGCCGACAAGAAGTTCGAGGTCTACGCCGAGGGGGTGCTGGAGCTGCAGTCGGACGGCTTTGGCTTTCTGCGCAGCGCCGACAGCGACTACCAGCCCAGCCCGGACGACATCTACGTCAGCCCCAGCCAGGTCCGGCGCTTCAACCTGCGCCCCGGTGACACGGTCGACGGTCCCATCCGCCAGCCCCGGGAAGGGGAGCGCTTCTTCGCTCTGCAGAAGGTGGACCGGGTCAATTTCGTCGACCCGACCAGCAACGAAGCGCGCGAGCGCATCCTCTTCGACAACCTCACTCCGCTCTACCCGACCCGGAAGCTGAACCTCGAGTTCGACGGCTCGGAGATGACCACGCGGATCATCGATCTCTTCACGCCCATCGGGCTCGGGCAACGCTGCCTCATCGTTGCCCCGCCCAAGGCGGGCAAGACGGTCTTGCTCCAGAACATCGCCCACGCCATCGCCCAGAACCATCCCGACATCATCCTCATCGTCCTGCTGGTCGACGAGCGGCCGGAGGAAGTGACGGACATGGAACGCAGTGTCCGGGGCGAGGTGGTGAGCAGTACCTTCGACGAACCGGCCACCCGTCACGTGCAGGTGGCGGAGATGGTGATCGACAAGGCCAAGCGCCTGGTGGAGCAGAAGCACGACGTCTGCATCCTGCTCGACTCCATCACCCGGCTGGCTCGGGCCTACAACACCGTCGTCCCGCCCTCCGGGAAGATTCTCTCCGGCGGCGTCGATTCCAATGCTCTCCACAAGCCCAAGCGCTTCTTCGGCGCGGCCCGCAACATCGAAGAGGGCGGCAGCCTGACCATCATCGGCACGGCGCTCATCGACACCGGCAGCCGGATGGACGAGGTCATCTTCGAAGAGTTCAAAGGCACCGGAAATTCGGAAATCGTCCTCGACCGGAAGCTGATGGAGAAGCGCATCTTCCCCTGCCTGGACATCAACAAGTCCGGGACGCGGAAGGAGGAGCTGCTCCTCAAGCCCGAGGACCTCATCCGGGTGACGGCGCTCCGGCAAGTCCTGCACCCGTTCACGCCCATCGACGCGATGGAGTTCGTTCTCAAGCACATGCGCCCCACCAAGTCGAATGCGGACTTCCTCGGCTCGATGAACCGGTGAAGAATCCCCGGCCCTGCTCCGTCATAGGGGACTCAGGGCGGACTTCGAAGGGTGCATCACATGACCAGAACCGTGTGGGGTGCGCTGCTGGCCGGCGCGGCGCTGGCGCTGTCAGCCTGCGGGCCAGTGGATGACGGAAGTGGCGGCGTGGTGGGCCCGTCCTGCAGCAACGACTCCCAGTGCGCCTCCGATGGCTGCTGCGGAATGGGCAGCCACGCGGTGGCGTTCAGCCAGCGCCCCTCCTGTCCAGCCACCTGCAGCAACGGAGCTGATCCCTACACTCTCGAGGTCAACAACGGTTGTGGGCTGGTGGTCTGCGATTCTTTGAACCTTCACTGCACCGTGGCCACGACCTCTGGGATGGGCTGCCCGTAATCACCCCCGCCGGTTGAACCCGTCGGCGCTCCACTCTTCGCTCCCCACGCCGTGGTGGACGAAGAAGAGCCCCTCCGGGTCGTACTTCTTCTTCACCGCCAGCAACCTCGGGTAGTTCGCGCCCCAGAAGGACTGTTGCCAGCGAGGCTCGAAGTAGTTGGTCTCCGAGAGGTAAGAGCCAGCGTTTGGGACCAGCTTGCGGAGCTCGTTCTTCGTCCGGTCGATGGCTCGCGCGGCTTTGCGTCCGGCGGCCAGGTCGGGCTCATGCCCGGGAATTCCCGGGAACGCCGGTGGGCCTTCCCCGGCGGAGATGACCAGCGCAAAGGCATCCAGCACTGCCGGATTGGTTGCGGAGTCCCGGGCCGCGGCGATGGCCCCGGCAGGCGCTCCGGCGAGACCCTTGTTGAAGTGCAGAGCGAAACCCCAGTGTCTGCTCGCCGCGAAGAGAGAATCGACCAGTTTCGTTCGGCGTTCCTTCGCCAGGAGGGACACCGGCAGCCAGGCAGACTGGTAGCCGTGGAGAAACTGGCCCGCCTCGCCTCGGTTCGAGGCCCAGAAGATGTTGCCCTCGGGCGCGCCCGGTCGATCGTCGGGGACCAGGACGCTGGGCATGTTCTTTCGCAAGAATTCGGGGTTCCAGAGGTTCCGGGCCGGCAGAGTCAGGATGGTGGGTGGAGCGGCGAGGTCGAAATCACGGGGCGCCCCGGCGATCCACTCGAAGAACGGCTTCCAGGTGGCGGTGGCCTGCTC
>JBKOYI010000104.1:0-20753 GCA_046725335.1 Myxococcota bacterium
GCTTCCATCTCGGTGGCCATGTCGGCCAGCATGAACTGGATGGCTTGGTGCCCGGCGATGGGTTTACCGAAGGTCTGCCGCTCCTGACTGTAGCGAAGCGCCTCCTCGAAGGCTGCCCGGGCGATGCCAATGGCCTGGGCGGCGATGCCGATGCGGCCACCGTCGAGCGTTGCCATGGCGACCTTGAAGCCGTCGCCCTCTCGACCGATCAGGTTTCTGGCTGGAACCACCATGTCCTCAAAGAACATCGAGCAGGACACCGCCGCGGAGATGCCCATCTTTCGATCCGCTGCGGCACGCTGGAACCCGGGCGTATCAGTGGGGACCAGAAAGGCGGAGATGCCCTTGTGGCCCGCCGTCCGGTCGGTCATGGCAAAGAGCACGATGGCGTCAGCCACCGGTCCGTTGGTGATCCAGTTCTTGCTGCCGTTGATGACGTAACCGTCGCCCTTGCGGACGGCGGTGGTCTTCTGAGCGGCGGCGTCGGAGCCCGCCTCTGGCTCGGTCAGCCCGAAGCAACCCAACTTCTCGCCCCGGGCGAAGGGAACGAGAAACTCGCGCTTTTGAGCCTCGGTCCCGAACTTCAGGACCGGGTCGCAATACAGCGAGTTGTTGACCGAAGCGATGACTCCGGTGGAGGCGTCGCCCCGGCTCAATTCCTCGATCGCCAGGGCATAGGCCACGTTGTCCAGACCGGCCCCGCCCCATTCTTCCGGAACAGCCACTCCCAGCAGTGACAGTTCGGCCAGCTTCTGCACCGCCTCCTTGGGGAACCGGTGCTCCTCGTCCCATTTCCGGGCGTTGGGAAGCAGCTCTCGGGCGGCGAATTCGCGGGTCAGCCGCTGGGTCTCCGTCTGGAGGTCGGTCAGTTGGAAGTCCATTCGGCTCTTGCTTTCTATCGCCCGGTGAAGACTGGGGGACGCTTCTCCAGGAAGGCGGTCATCCCTTCGCTTCGATCGGCCGACTCGAAGAGATCGGTAAAGACCTCCCGCTCCACGCGGATCCCGTCGGCCAGCTCCAGGTCCAGGCCCCGATCGATGGCCTCCTTGGCCCGCTGGACCGCCAGAGGCCCGCGCTTGCCGATGCGCTCCAGCACGCTTCGACAATGGGGAATGAGTTGCGGCAGGGGGAGCACCTCCAGAGCCAGACCGATCTCCTTGGCCTTGGCGGCATCAATCATCTCCCCCCCGAAGATCAACTCCTTGGCCCGAGCGGGACCGACCAGCCGGGCCAGCCGCTGAGTTCCCCCGAAGCCGGGGATGATGCCCAGGCCCACCTCGGGCAGGCCAAAGCGTGCGTTCTCCGAGGCATAGATGCAGTCGCAGGCCAGCGCCAGCTCGCAGCCGCCGCCCAGGGCGAAGCCATTCACCGCAGCCAGCACCGGGAGCGGGAGGGCGGCGATGGCATCCATCACCCGCTGTCCCAATGTCCCGAAGTGACGGGCCCGCAACGGATCCATCCCCTGCATCTCGGCAATGTCCGCTCCAGCCACGAAGGCCTTGTCGCCGGCGCCCGTGACGATCACTCCGCGTAGCCCCTCGCGAGCGGCGCAGTGGGCGGCTGCCTTCTCCAGCTCTTCCAGGGTGCGGGTGTTGAGCGCGTTGAGGGATTTGGAACGGTCAACGGTGATGGTGGCGAAGGCCCCCTCGAACTCCACCCGGACGTTGGTCTCGGACATGACGCTGTCCTCCGCTCTAGTAGGTGTAGAAGCCCCGGCCGGATTTCTTGCCCAGCCATCCTGCGTCGACGTACTGGCGCAAGAGCGGACAGGGCCGGTATTTCGGGTCGCCCAGCCCTCTTTGCATCACCTCGGCGATGAAGAGCACCGTGTCCAGGCCGATGAAGTCGGCCAGCTGGAGCGGGCCCATGGGCTGGTTGGTGCCCAGCTTCATCGCCGTGTCGATGTCTTCCGCCGTCCCCAGCCCCTCCAT
Organism: Myxococcota bacterium; assembly: GCA_046725335.1. GTDB lineage: Bacteria > Myxococcota > Myxococcia > Myxococcales > Myxococcaceae > RPRB01. Next base: position 1,932 of record JBKOYI010000104.1, read on the forward strand.
CAGCGCGTAGGCCGCCTCGTTGAGCATGGGGATGAGGATCCGGTTGACGATGAAGCCCGGGTAGTCGCGGGATGTGACGGTGGTCTTCCCCATGGCCTGGGCCAGAGCCCGGGTGCGCTCGAAGGTCGCGTCCGAGGTCGCCGCCCCGCGGATGATCTCCACCAGCTGCATCAGCGGCACCGGGTTCATGAAGTGCATCCCGATGACCGCCTCGGGGCGCCGGGTGGAGGCGGCGATGCGGGTGATGGGGATGGAGGAGGTGTTGGTGGCCAGGACGCCGCCCGGACGGACCACCGCGTCCAGCTCGCCAAAGATGCGCCGCTTCAGCTCCTCGTTTTCGGTGGCCGCCTCGATGGCCACCTCCACGTCGTGAAGGTCGCGGGCGGAGGTGGCCAGGGTCAGGCGGGAGAGGGCGGATTTCTCCGCTCCCTCGTCGAGCTTCCCTTTCTCCCGCAGCTTGGCCAGCCCGGAGCGAATGCGGCCAGCTCCCCGCTCGACGATCTCCCGGCTCACGTCCACCAGCGAGACCCGGCAGCCCGCGGTGAGGGCCACCTGGGCAATGCCCGCGCCCATCTGTCCTGCTCCCACCACCAGCACGTGTTCGTTGGCCATGACGCGAGGGGGTGTCTAGCGTCCGCGCTCTGCGCCGGTCAACGTCGCTGGGCATCGGGGAGCAGCGCCGCGTGGACCACGTCCTCGCCTCCCACCGGCAGGGTCTGCGCACTCTGTCGCACGGTCCCGTCCCGAAGGCGCAGGAAGGTGAGCGCTCGCACTGGACCGCCGCGCAGCGTCAGCTGCTGGGTCAGAGAACCCTGCGATGCGTCAGGCCATTCGGCCCGGGCCAGCAGGACGTCACCTCGCCACAGCTGCACCTCGGCCGAGGCGATGTCGAGGCCCGCGGGTCGCTCCCAGACCAGGGTGTGGGGCTGCGGAAAGAGCGGGCTCCGCCAGAGGAGAAGGCCCAGCCCCACCACCAGCAGGATGGGCAACCGTCGCGCCAGTGGCGAAGCCACGGCTCAGCGTTTCCTTCGCCCCGCCCGCGCCCGGATGCTCCGCACCTCCAGATGTGGATGCTCCGGAACGGCCCCGGCCCCCTTCTTGGGATCCGGCACCAATCGCACCTGGGCGGTGACTTCCAGGCTCATGCCAGCCAGCAGCCTCAAGAAATCGTCTCGCAGCTTTTCGGAGCGGAGGAAACGCCGCAGCTCCTCGGAGAGGACCCGCCCCACCTCGTCCTTGGTCTTCTCCGCCTGAGACAGGACGTAGGCCAGGGCCTCCTTGGGCAGCTTCAGCTGGGCGGCGGCAGAGCGGATGCCCTCCTCGGTCATGAACAGTGCGCCCAGCCCCGCAAAGGCCAGCTTGCGCATCAGCTCGACCACCGCGCCGCGGGCGCCCTCGGGCGGGGGCAATTCCTCTTCGAAGATCAACTCCTCCTCGTCACCGCCCGGCATGGACGGCTGCCTCGCTGGAAGCGTTGGGAGCTACCGCCCGCGGCCCATTGAGCACCGAAACCCGACCGGCCACCGCCCGGGCCACGGTCATGAAGGCCTCCGACTCGGCACTCTGGGGAGCGGCCGCCACCACCGGCTTGCCTTCGTCCCCACCCACGCGGATGCCCAGCTCCAAGGGAATCTCTCCCAGGAACGGAACCTGGAACAGCTCGGCCGCTCGGCGCCCTCCCCCGTGGTGGAAAATGGGAGTCGAGGCGTGGCAGTGCGGACAAACGAACTGGCTCATGTTCTCCACGATGCCCAGCACCGGGATGTGGACCTTGTCGAACATCTGCTTGGCTCGGACCACGTCGGCCAGGGCCACGTCCTGTGGAGTGGTGACCAGCACCGCGCCGGTCGCCCGGATGGTCTGGGACAGGGTCAGCGCCACGTCGCCGGTCCCCGGCGGCAAGTCCATGATCATGTAGTCGAGCGGGCCCCAGTTGACGTCCCGCATCAGCTGCTGGAGCGCGCCGTGGAGCATCGGCCCGCGCCAGATGAGGGCCTGGTCCGGCTCGACCAGAAAGCCGAGCGACATGATCTTGAGCCCCAGTGTCTCCAGGGGTTCGAGCCGCTTACCGTCCGGACTGACCGGCCGCTGGTCTGCCAGGCCGGTCATGATCGGAATTGAAGGACCGTAGAAGTCCGCATCGAGTAGCCCCACGGTGGCCCCGTGGCGGGCCAGGGCCACGGCCAGGTTCACCGCCACGGTGCTCTTCCCCACACCGCCCTTCCCGGCGCCCACCAGGAGGACGTTCTTCACCCCCGGGAGCATCCCCGCTGTCTGGGGTTGCCCGCGCACCTGTGCTCCCCAGGTGATGTCCAGTCCGGAGAGGCCGGGAAGCTTCTTCAGGGCCGCCTCGGCATCAGCCTGGATCTTTCCCTTCAAGGGGCAAGCGGGGGTGGTCAGCTCGATGGTGGCCTGCACCCGGCCGCCCTCCACGCGGACGTTCTTCACCATGCCCGCCTGCACCAGGCTCACGTGCAGCTCCGGATCCATCACCGTGCTCAGTGCTGCCAGCACGTCCTTCTCGGTCGGCATCAAGGCTCCTCGCGCTCCCGTTTCCCTTCGGAGCGGCGCACCCTCGCACATATCATTCCAGGGCGGCCACCCGCGGCAGCCCGTCCTCCAGGACGACGCGGACCGCCCCACCGCTCGCTAACGGCCAGCGCGTCTCGGTGCCCGTGGATTGCCCGGAACGTTCCACGGCTTCCAGCGCCCGGGTCAAGCGCTGCTCGGCGTCAGGAACGGTGCGGAAGTCACTGGCCAGCCGTTCGGGCGTGTAACGCGCCCGCTCGGGAGCGGACAGCCAGCGCCAGGCCTCCTCGAAGCGACCGGCCCGAGCGGCGGAGACCAGTGCCCGCACCGCCTCGGCCGGGGCCGGAGCCGCCGGGCCTTGTTCGAGCAGCTCCGGGGCGGCCGTCCCCAGGGCTGAGCGGATGGCCGCCACATGGGCCGCTCGGGTCCGCGGATCGGCGAAGCGGCTGGAGAACTGCTCTCGCGACGTCTCACGCCGGTACCGTTCGGAGGTCAGCTCCCAGGCCCCTGCCAGGTCCCCGCTCTCCAGGGCCTGCAGATACCGACTGACCGGCGGAGAGGGCCGCGTCGAAGCGCAACCGGTGGCCAGCAAAACGCCGAGCGCCCACAGCATCGACCGCGTCAGGAGCCCCGCTGTCACCCCGGCCCCCACCCGAACTCCTCCGTTCCGCCCAGCCCCGGCCCCCTCCAGACTGGCCACCACAGCGCGTAGACGGTGGGGGCTGCTGCGGCCCGGAGGAGGCCCTCGAGTGAAAGGCGCCGCTTGGGCAGGCCGTAAGGCTGGAGCTCGAAGGGCTCGCCCGGGCGGCCCGCCAGCGCCAGCGCCCGTTGGCCCGCCTCCTCGAAGCCGCCGAGCTGGTCCACCAGGCCGGCCTCCTGGGCTCCGCCGGCGGTGTACAACCGCCCCTCGGCGCGGGCCTTCGCCGCCTCGGGCGACAGGTTGCGGTGCGTGGCCACCAATTCCAGGAACCGAGCGTACACTTCGTCGACCTCGGCCTCGAGCGCCTGGCGCTCGCGGGAATCCATGGGCCGCGCCGTGCTCAGCAGCCCGGCGTGATCTCCCCGGGTGAGTACGGCCCGGGTCACCCCGATTCGCTCCAGCAGCCCGGACAGGTCGAACTTGCCGGCGAAGACGCCGATGCTTCCCAGGATGCTGCCCCGGCCAGCCCACAGCTCGGTGGCGCCCAGGCAGACCATATATCCGCCCGAGGCCGCCACCCGGTCCACGTAAGCCACCACCGGCTTTCGCCGGGCCAGCCGGACCACCTCGGCCTGCACCAGCTCCGAGGCCAGGGCGCTGCCTCCGGGGCTGTTCACGTAGAGCAGGGCAGCGACGGCCCGTGGATCCGCAGCGGCGGCCCGGAGTCCCTGGATCAACGTTTCCGATCCCGCCACCGGCGGCCCGGCCGGCAGCCGCGTCGTCTTGGCCTGCACCAGCATCCCCGCCACCGGGACGACGGCCAACCGACGGGGTCGCCGGAACCGACGCCAGGAGATCCTGGGAATGCGCTGGGCCTTTTCGTAGGCCCGAAACGAGGCCACCGGGCCCCGGTCTTCGAGAGCAGGCTCGGACTCTTGGGCCACCCCCAGCGCCCGGGGCAGCTCCACCTCGTCGGCCAGCAGATCGACCAGACCGGCCGCCCGGGCGCGGGGTGCACTGTACGGGCCCCGATCCACCCGCTCGCGTGCCGCATCCGCCTCGAGCCGCCGCCCGCTGGCCACGGCCTGCACCAGCTCGGTGTGGCGCTCGTCGAGGAACTGCTCCAGCGTGGCCCGCTGGATGGGCGAGACATCCACCCGGGTGAAAAGCTCGGGAGCGGTCTTGTAGTCGCCGCGGCGGATGAACTCCGGGTGGATGCCCAACCGCTGCAACGCCGCCCCGATGGCGGTGGCCTCCATGAGGAAGCCGCTCAGCTCCAGGCGCCCGGCCGGCGGTAGAGCGACGCGGTCGGCTCCGCAGAGCAGCGCGTACTCCGAGTTGCCCGCGCTGACCGCGTAACCCACGACCTCCTTTCCGCGGGCCCGGAAAGCCCTCAGCCGGTCAGCCACCCAGCCTCGCTTGGCGGCCGGCATCGCCAGTGACTCCACCTCCAGCACGATCCCGCGGACCCGCCCATCGCCGGCCAGCGCATCCAGGGCCGAGTCAAGGTCGTGCAACGAGCCGACCGAGCCAGGCCCGGACCGGGGACGCTGCCAGGGCCAGCGGCGTTGCAGCGGCTGTCGGTAGGGTGGATCTCCCCTGAGGGTGAAGCGGACGTAGGCCGGGAGCGGACGACGGGAGAGCAGCCGGAAGGGCAGACGCAGCACCGCGCTCAGGGCCAGCAGGCCATTGACCAGGGTGACCCAGAGCGGACGCAGCACGGGGGAGCTCATGGCGGAGATCAGCCGGGTTGGTCAACGGATCGCGCCGCCATGGGCGGCAGGCTGCCGCTCTACCTTCAGCTTCGGGGGGAGACCGCCACTTCCCCTCCGTCCTTGAGCTCCACCCGCACCGGCAGAAACTGCTCGATCACCGCGGCGGTCACGCGGAGGTGGGGGGTGAGCGCCGCGGCGGTGAAGCGCGTCGTCCCCGGCGAGCTGGGGCCCAACTTTCCGGAGGCCAGCAGTGCGGCGGGGACCAGAATCTGGTCGGCCAGGTGCTCGTCCAGCGCCCCGGGCGATTCCATGAAATCCGCCAGGGCCTTGGCCGCCCGGATTCCCGCCTCTTCTGGCTGGGCCCCCCGATCGCCCACGGCGGCGAAGGCCCCGAAGGTGTTCTCGAACTGGGCCCGGATGAAGACCAGGCTCCCCGGGGTCCGGCCGACCGGGAGGGGGAGATTCTCGGCGTGGCAGTAGATGCCCCGTTCCCGCAGGAGGGCCACCGCGGCCCGGGCCTGCCGGGAGGCCATGTCGAAAGGCACGCCGCCGACGAGACTGCGGACCTCCACGTCCTGGAGCGTTCCCCGGGTGGGGACCTCCACCCGGAGCGGCGGCTCACCGGGTGGGCGGACCACCCCGCGGAACTCGCCGACCCCTTCGGGCCAGAAGCCGGCACGTTGGAGCGAAAGCGTGGCCCCCAGCCCGTAAGCCTCCAGCAGCGGCAGCCAGACCCAGGCCAAGTGGTGGTAGGTCGGTCCCTTGGGAGCGTGGGTCAGCCCCCCCAGGCGCAGCTCTCCCCCACCGGCCAGTGCCAGCGGATAGAACAGGCACTGGAACACCAGGGGGGCCGGGCCCGCCGCGCCCAGCTCCAGCACGTGGTTGCCCGGAGACACCGGCGCCGGCTGAAAGCGGAAGTTGAGGGCGCCTGGCTGGGCCTCTTCGGCGGTTCCACCGAGTGCCTCCGCAGCTCGAAGCAGGGCCAGATGCCTGGGGCGCAGCCCGGGCGAGGGGCGGGCTCGGCAAAAGCCCTCGATGTGGAACGGCGTCTGGGTGACCAGAGACAGCGTCAGCGCCGTGCGGAGGGCTTGGCCGCCGGCAGAACCGTCGACGGCGATGGAGGAAGAGCCAGCCAAGGAACGGGGGGCCTCGCGGGACCGATGATTCCCGGTGAGCGGCTCCGCGAAGTCTACCAGAGCTGCCAACCGACCGGGCGTCAGTGCTTCTTGGGATCGACCGGAACCTCGGTCGGTGCAGTCGCGTCCGGTGGAGGCGTGGACGGTCGGGGGGCCTTCTTCTTCTTCCCGGTGTCGACCGGGCTCTCGGTGGGGGCGGTGGTATCCGGGGGAGGAGCGGGCGCTTTCGACTTGTCGATCTCCCGCTCCAGCGGGGTCCGGGCGTCGGCCGGGGTGTGCAGCTCGCCACTGCCGGGGGGAAGCGGTGCGCCGCCGGCCCGGTTCCGCGGAGACAGCTCCCCAGCCAACGTGCTGGCCACCGAATCGAGCAGGGCGACCATCTGGACGTGGAAGGGCTGTGGATCCTGTCCCAGGGCGGCGGGGTCGAGCGGGGACAACTTGGCCTGGGAGGAGGTGCGGTCAAAGCGGGTGCGCCAGATTTCCCCGCCATCCCCGAGCCGGAACATCCGGCCCCTGCCGCGCACCCAGGTCTGCGGCACGCCGTTCTCGGCCCGCAGGCCATACTCCTCGATGAGGAACTCCACCACCGCGTCGGCCCCGAGCGGCTTGAGCTTGTCGTATTCGGGCGGGTTGGCAGGGACCTCCTGGACCAGGAAGGTCTCCAGAGCGCTGGCCACCTGAGCCGGGGGCACCGCCTGCGACCAGGGCCGCTCGCCCTGGATGGAGGCGGCGACCTGAGAGCGCAGCCGTTCAGCCGCCTCGAACCGGGAGAGCGTCGGGGCCAGGCTCTTCTCCAGCTGGCGGTCGGCGTCTTCCGGCGAGGTTCCCTTGAGCTGGGCGGCGCGGGCCGAATCGCTCCGGTAGATTCGGACCTGAGGGCCAGCCTCGTCGGCCACCCGGGAGACGAAGGCCGGTCGCCGCACGTGGTCCAGGTCGCTGCCATCGAGCGTGCTGTGGGCGCAGCCAGCGAGTGAGATCAAGAAGAACGAGGCTGCGGAGCGGAGGTTCACGGGCATCTCCATCGGATTCAGACCACCATGAGCGGCTCGTCCTCGAGCCCCAGCGGGAGGCGGGCGTTGATCTCCGCCCGAGTGTCACTCAGGCTTTCGAGGTAGCTCTTCACCGCCGGGTAACGTTCCAGCACCCCGGCGAACTGGCGCTCGGGCAAGCGCAACAGCGAGGTGCGGCGGACCGCCTGAACGGTGGCGTTGGCCGGCACTCCGCCCAGCAGCGACATTTCGCCGAAGACGTCACCCGAACCGAGCCTGTTGATCGGTTCGTTCAGACGGAGCACCTGGACCTCGCCGGCCAGCACCACGTAGAGCCCATCCCCGGGGCGGTCCTCCCCCAGAATGACTTCCTGGGGGAGCGCGTCGCGAGCCCGAAAACGTGAAGCCAGCTCGCGTCGGTCGGCGCGCTCGAGGGGGCGGAAGAGGGGCGAGGTGGCCAGAAGATTGGACAAGAGCCGCTGACGGCAAAAGCTCTTCAGCGCCGAGGACACCCCGGCATGCCGCTTGGCCAGCTCCACCAGCACCGGGGCAGCGATCTCCAGCACCTGGGTGTCATCGGTGAGCGCATCGACCGAGGCGGTGCGAGGGCCGCCGGCCAGGAGGGCGACCTCGCCGAAGAACTGGCCCGGTTCCAGGACGGCGACGGGCCGGGCGACGCCGTCCTCTTCCCGCAAGACCGAAACCCGGCCCTCGCAGATGACGAAGAACCCCTCTCCCCGCTGCCCCTGCTGGAGGATCCGCTCGCCGGCCCGGAAGCGGCGCAGCGGGCAGCGTTCCACCAGCTCCACGAAGGCTTCGTGGGAGAGGTCGGAGAAGAGCGGCGCCCGGGGGACACTTCGCGGCGCGGGCGGCACGAAGGGGTTCCGCGCCACCATGGGCTCGGCCAGCGCCGTCCCGGCCACCTCCTCCAGGGCGAGGATCAACGGGCCTCGGGCGGCAGAGCGTCGCGGCTGGCCCAGCGGCGAATCGTCGAGCTGGAGCTCGATGGTCTTCGGCTCGGCCGGAGCGGGGGGAACCCCCGGGGCAGCGACGGGCATCGGAGATCCGCCGCCGGCGTCCTCGAGGGTCAGCTCCAGGAAGCGCAGATTGAAAGCCGAGGGATCCCCGGGCGCGGGGACCGCCTTTGGTCTGGAAGCGAGGGCGGCGAGGGGAAGCGGCTCGGCCACGCTCTCGGCCGAAGCCTCGGCTGCGGCTCCGAGCACGTCCTCCAGCGTTCGTTCACTGGGGTCGGGCTCGAGGGCGAACTCCGTGACCACCAGCTCCACGAGCTCGGGTCCGGTCCCATGCAGAGCCTCTGCTACATCCACCTCGGCCGGTGTCTCAGTGGCAGTCGAGGCGAGGACGCCAACCGGGCTGTCCGGATTTGCCGATCCATCGGTGGACTGCGCCGGAGCAGCTCCCGGATCGTGTGGAGCGGATTTCGCGGCGCCGTTGGGGAGGAGCGACCGCAAGGCCTGGCCACCGGCGGCGCGGCGAGCGTAGAGATCGGCCAGGACGCGCAGCATCCGGGTGTGGTTCGGATCCAGCTCCAGGACCAACTTGCTGGCGGCGATGGCTCGGGCCAGAAGTCCATCCTCGGCGAAGCCCTGGGCAGCGGTGAGGTAGGCGTCGATGGCCCGCTCCCTCTCGCCGGCGCGTGCCCAGGCGTCTCCCATGCGTAGATGTGACTGCCGATCCCGCGGGGAGCTGGCGCAGTAGGCGGCGTAGAGCGTCCCAGCCCGGGCGAACTCCCCCGCTGCCAACGCCGCACCGGCGTCCGATCTGAGCCGGGCAGGATCCATCCGTGGGGCCAATTTTAGCGCACCGGGACGACGGGCCGGGAGCCGTGTTCACCGTCGCGGTGGTGGGCGCCTGCCCGATCCCGGGTATGTCCTACCTCTCCCTCCAAAGGAGCCAGGGCGTCCTGGAGGCCTGCGGCCCCGCTCATGCGGGCGATCGGCGTCGATGGCCCGGGGTTCGCCGGGACCTCGGGCTCGATCGGGGAAGGGACCCGCTTGCCCGCGGCGACTCGAGGGCCCAGCGTTGGCGGAGTCCATTCCTCCACCGCGGCCCCTCTGCCGGGGCAGTGCTCCGAAGCTGCCTCCGCGGCGCTCGCCGTGCCGAGGCCACCGAGGGACTCCGCTTCTCTCCTCGGACGAAGGTTCGCCACCGCGTTCCCGAGCTCCGAACCGATGTCCGGAACGGCCGCCACGGTGACTGCCGCCGCGCTTGTCGGGAGGAGTGCTGTCGAGGCGGCCGGGAGCTCCAGACCGGCGTTCGCCGTCTCGACCACCAGGTCGACCGTGGGGTCCGCGGGCGGCTCCGCTCGGGTCTCTACCGCGGTCGAAGCCGCGCTGGCCGGGCGGCGCGCTGCTCCGGCCGCGGGGCGCTCCGAATGGCTTTGCAACGCGGTGAACGCCCTCGCCGGCTCGGTCGGTCTTCCCGAACCGTTGCCGGTACTGTCCCCCGGCAGCCGGCTCGAAGCCCTCGCCTGACGGAGCGCTCCGCCTCACTGGCCGAGCTCCGAAGGGAGGCCCACCCGGGGCACCGCCCGCTCTGTCTCTTCCCGGAAAGCGGCGGCCTGGTGGAGCTCCGAACCGGCGCCCGAGCTGCGATCCGGCGGCTGCGGCGGCTGCTCCGGGCGGTCGTCCCTTTCCTCGGCCCGGCGGTCGCTTGAAGTCTCCCGGGGCACGGCCGGTCCTGCCCTGGCGCTGGGCGCCTCCGAACCGATCTCCGCCACGGCGAGCCGCACCCGGTGGAGCGGCTGGAGGCGCCGAGCCCGGCCTGGCCGCCTCCTCCCCGCCCGCCTCCTCCAGGTCACCCGGACGGCCATGCCGGCGCGGGGGGAGAAACAGAGCCGGCTCAGGGACGGGCATCCCGGAGGCCACCGACTGCACCCTGGCCACCTCCTCGGAAGTGAGCGGCCGCACCTCTCCCGCTCCCATCCCGGCCACCGAGATGCCGCCCTGGGCCGGCCGGAACAACCGAAGCACCGGGTGACCGATGGCGGCGCAGAGGCGCTTGACCAGATGCGGACGTCCCTCCCCCACTTCGAGCACCAGCCAGGTGTTGCGTTCGGCCGCCTCGAACCGCTCCGCTCGAAGGGCTCGGGCCGGCCCATCCTCGAGCCGCACTCCCTCACAGAGCCGCTGCAGCGTCTGCTCCGTGGGAGCTCCCTTCACCTTCACCAGATAGGTGCGCCGAACTTCGAAGCTGGGATGAAGCAGTCGATGGGCCGCCGCCCCGTCGTTGGTAAAGAGCAGCGCCCCTTCCGCATCCCAGTCCAGCCGACCCACCGGGAAGACCCGCGTCGGCACTTCCCGAAGAAGCTCCATCACCGTCGGGCGCCCTTCCGGATCGGAGAGGGTGGTCACCACCCCGGGCGGCTTGTTGAGCAGGTACCAAGAGGTCGTCTCTGGCGCGGTCACCAGCACGCCATCCACCGTCACCAGATCGCTCGGCTCGACCTTGGTCCCCAGCTCGGTGATGCGCTGGTTGTTGACCTGCACCCGCCCCGCGGTGATGAGCCCCTCGGCGTGCCGTCGGGAGGCCACGCCCGCCCGGGCCAGGAACTTCTGGAGCCGCTCGCTCATCCGCCGGGTTCCTCGCGCTCGCCACTGGTGGGCGCAGCAGAGGAGCTTCCCAGGGAGGCGGCCGCCGCACGGGAACGCGCTTCGGCTTCGGCCATGGCCCGTTCCAGGTCGGCCATGGCCTGCTCCGCCCCGGGGGCCGCTTCCTCCAAAGAACGCTCGAAGCCGGGATCGGCCAGCTCCTCGACCAGTCCCTGGGTGCTCAGCGGCGCGGCCGGCGCCTCCTGGTCCACCAGCGTCCGGTGCTCCTCCGACAGCTCCTGGAACTCGCGGAGGGTGGGGAGGGCCGACAGGTCCTTGAGGGCGAAGAACTCCAGGAACTCACGGGTGGTTCCGTAGAGGATGGGCCGGCCCACCTCCTCCTTCTTGCCCAGGATCTTGATCAGCCTGCGCTCCAGCAGCGCCTTCAGCACCGCGGCCGAGTCCACCCCCCGGACGTCCTCGATCTCCGGTCGAGTTACCGGCTGCCGGTAGGCCACGATGGCCAGCGTCTCCAGGGCCGCCCGGGTCAGCCGCTGCGGCTTCACCCGGAGAAAGCGCCGGACGTATTCGGCGCTTCCCGGATCGGTGCGGAGCTGCCAGCCGCTGGCCACCTCCGACAGCACGATGCCGCTGGCCTCCGCGCGGTGGATCTCCCCCAGGGACTGAAGGGCCGAAACCAGCAGCGGACGGTCGATGCCGGTGGCCTCGTGGAGCTGCTCCACGGTCACCGGCCGATCGGTCACGAAGAGCAGGCTCTCCACGATGGTGCGGACCCGTTCGGCCGGGAGCCGCCGGCTCTTCTGCAGCAGTCGGTCGAAGGGCTCGAACTCCAGTGGCCGCTCGTCGATGTCGGCCGGCTCGACACCCTCCAGCTCCGCATCGGCCGGAGCGGAAACGGTCCGGATCTCCGCCTCGCTGAACGGACCAGAGCCAGCCGAGGCGCTGCCCTCCGACTTGGGGTTCTCAGGAGTACTCACGCTCGTCGACCTCCGGGGCGCCACCCTCCATCGCGCCGAGCTTGGCCTTCACCCAGATGTCCGGCAGCTCCGGATCCTGGTGGATGCCCACCAGCCGGAGCTTCACCATCTCCAGGAGGGCCAGGAAGGTAACGATCACCGCACCGCGGGTGCGTTGCCCCTCGAAGAGGTGGACGAAGCTGACCGGGCTCCCCGCTTGTAGCCGGGCGGTGATGCCCTGGATGGCCGCCGAGAGGGTGAGACGGTCCCGCACCACCTCGTGGCCCACCCGCGGCTCCAGTGCCTTCAGCACCCGATCGAGCGCCTCGATGAGCCGGTACACCGAGACCTCCGCCAGCGCCGCCGGTTCGGCCCGAGCAGGGACGGTGGGGCTGAAGCGGCGGGCGAAGACGTCGCGATCCAGGAGGTCGTTCTCGGCGAGCTGCTGGGCCACCTGCTTGTATTTTTGGTACTCGAGCAGCCGGCGGACCAGCTCGGCGCGGGGGTCGCCCTGCTCCTCGGCGCCCTCCCCGGCGTCGCCGGAGATCTCGGTCCGCGGAAGCAGCAGCCGGCTCTTGATGTGGGTCAGGGTGGCGGCCATGACCAGGAATTCGCCGGCCACGTCCAGGTCGAGCGCCGCCATGTCGGCCAGCTGCTGGTTGTACTTTTCGGCGATGAGAGCGATGGGGATGTCGAAGACATCGACCCGGTGCTCCCGAATGAGATGGAGCAACAGATCGAGCGGCCCCTCGAACACTGGAAGCGCCACCTGGAAGGCCTGCCAGGCCCCGACCCCGCTCGAGTCGGCGGAGACCTCTTCGGGCTGTAGGGTCCTGTCGCGGGGATTCGGCACGCAGCTCCGGGCGGGTGTGTCGGCGGGGCGCGCTTCCGGGCCGAGCCGAGAGATTTCCGCGTCAGCCCTGTACCAGCCGGCTCCGCGCAGGGTCAACGCTCGATGCCCACCGCCTCCCGGACGCTGGCGATGACCGGCGTAGCCACGGCTCGGGCCCGTTCGGCCCCGCGGCGAAGAATCCGCTCCACCTCGGCCGGGTCCTGGGCCAAGGCGCGGTAGCGTGCCCGCGCTTCGTCGAAGGTCTGGTGGTAGGCGGCCAGCAGGAGCTTCTTGAAGTCTCCGTACCCCTTCCCCCCTTCGCGCCAGGCCCGGTCGACTTCCGCGAATTCGGACGCCGGCAGCATCACCTGCAGCAGCTGGTAGAGGGCGGTTCCCGGCGGCTTGGGCGCCTCGACCGGGGTGCTGTCGGTGCGGATGCCCATGATGCTGCGCTTGATCTCCGCGTCGTCGGCGAAGAGATCGATGGTGTTGTCGTAGGACTTGGACATCTTCAAACCGTCCACTCCGGGCACCACGGCCGTCTCCTCCTGGATGAGGGCCTCGGGCATCTTGAGGATTCCCGGTCGCCCGGTGCTCTTCCCGGTGGGATCGGCCGGGTCGAAGCCGGGCACGTAGGCGATGTTGAACTTGGTGGCCCAGTCGCGGGCGAATTCCAGGTGCTGCATCTGGTCCCTCCCCACCGGGACGACGTCCGAGCCGTAGAGGAGGATGTCGGCGGCCATCAGCACCGGGTAAGCGAAGAGCCCGAAATCGGCCGAGATGCCCCGGGCCACCTTGTCCTTGTAGCTGTGGGCCCGATCCAGGTTGGAGAGGGGGACGACGGTCCCCAGGATCCAGTACAGCTCGGTGATCTCCGGGATGTCGCTCTGCCGGAAGAGGATGGCCCGGGAGGGGTCGAGCCCAAAGGCCAGGAAGGATATGGCCGTGTCCCGGGTGAGGGCGCGGGCGGCCGCCGGGTCTTTCACCGTGGTCAAGGCGTGCAGATTGGCGATGAAGTACAGAGCCTCGCCCTGGTGCTGCAGCTCGACGAACTGACGGATGGCGCCGTAGTAGTTACCCAGGTGCAGCTGCCCGGAGGACTGGATGCCGGAGAGGATGCGCATACCCGGGCGCGCACCTTAATCGCTCCGACGCCTGGAGGCGCCTGTCGGCGTCAGTCGGCTTCGTGGATGGCTGGCGTCGTAGACCGCCCGGAGCCGACGGCCATCGACATGGGTGTAGATCTGGGTGGTGGCCAGGTCGGCGTGACCCAGCATCGCTTGCACGACCCGCAGATCCGCACCCCGCTCGACCAGGTGGGTGGCAAAGGAGTGACGGAGCTTGTGCGGGCTGAGCGGTTTGCGGATGCCGGCGGCCAGCGCGTGTCGTCGGAGCAGCTTCCAGACGCCCTGACGGGTGAGCGCCTTGCCGCGTGGGCCCAGGAAGAGGGCCGAGGAGCGCCGAACCCCGAGGAGCAGCGGACGGCCCTGCGCCAGCCAGGCGCGACAGGCCTCGGCGGCCCGCGAGCCGATGGGAACCAGCCGCTCCTTGTCCCCCTTGCCCCGAGCGATGAGGTAACCGGAATCCAGGCGGAGCCCGTTGACGGTGAGGCCAACCAGCTCGCTGACTCGGAGCCCGGTGGCGTAGAGCACGTTCAGCATCGCCAGATCCCGCAGTCCGGCCGGAGTGGCCGCCCGCCCGGGAGCAGCCAGCAACGCCTCCACCTCTTCCAGGGTCAGAAAGACCGGGAGCCGGCGCGTCAATCGCGGCGTCTCCACCTCCGCCGTCGGGTCCGAGCTCGCTTGACGCTCCGAATGCAGGAAGCGATGGAACATCCGGATTGCCGCCAGATGGCGAGCCTGGCTCCGGTTGGACAGGCCCCGGCGGCTCAGGGCGACGAGGTGCCCCCGCACCTGCGTGGGGGTGACGTCGTCGAGACGGCGGAGGTGCTGCCGCCGGAGCGCGCGGAGGTACTCGGTCAGATCTCGGGCGTAGGCCTCCACTGTCCTCGGCGACAGTCCCCGTTCCGCCCGCAGGTAGGCCACGAAGAGGTCGAGGAACGGCTCCAGGGGGTCTGGATCAGGCGGCATGGCCGACGGGACACCGTACCGTCGCCCGATCCGGAGCCAAACTTTCCTCCCCGCGGCCTCCCGCCGGGGGAGGCCCAGCCCGTCTCCCCCCTAGAGACCCGGAAGATGCCCGGCGCCGGGCCGGAGCACTTCGATCTGATCGCCAATGAGCGAAAGCACCGTGCTCGGCTCCCCCAGCACCGGCCCGGCGTCCAGCACCTGAGCGAGTGCGTGTCCATAGAGGTCGCGGACCGTGAGGGCGTCGGGGATGGCCTGTCCCATGCTCGAGGTGGCGGTGGTGGTGACCAGCGGACGGCCGAGCCCGCCGGCCAGGGCCCGTGCCAGGGGGGCGTCGGGGACGCGCAGCCCCACTTCGCGCTTTCGGTGCAACAGCAGCTCGGGGACGATCCGGGTGGCGGGGAGGATGAAGGTGAATGGACCGGGGGCGAGCTGCCGCAGCACCCGGTAGGCGAAGTTGCTCACCTGGGCGTAGCGAGCCAGGTCCGAGAGGTCCGCCACCAAGAGAGCGAACGGTTTCTTCGGGTCGCGCCGTTTGAGCTGGGCCAGCCGCTCCACCGCCCGGCGCTGATGGGCATCGCAGCCGAGGGCGTAGGTCGTGTCGCTGGGGTAACCGAGGAGCTGGCCTTCCTCGAGGGCCGCCACTGCGCGCGCCACAGTCCGCGGCTGCGGGTGCTTCCCGTCAACCGGGACGAGGGGGGCGGTCATTGGGCCGTCGGACTAGCGGATCCGGCGGCCCTGCGCCATCAGCCCTTGGAGGGCTCCTCGGGAGTGGGGGGCGCAGCAGCAGCAGCAGCAGCGGCATCGCGCGCGGCGCGCTTCCCTTCCTCGATGAGGCGCTTCACCTTCTGCCCGCCCTTGCGGCCAATCTCCTCGTAGAAATTGGGCCCCCGGGTGGCTTTGACGCGGTCGCCGCCCTTCTTCCCGATCTCTTCGTAGAATTTGGCGCCGCGCTCGGCCTTCACGGTCTCGCCGCCTTTGCGGCCGATCTCCTCGTAGAAAGCCCGCCCCCGTTCGGCCTTCACCGTGGCACCGCCCTTGCGGCCGATGGTCTCGTAGAACTCGCGGCCGCGCTCGTTTCGAACGGTCTCGCCGCCCTTCCGGCCGGCCTCCGCGACGGTCATGCTTCCCTTGTTGTCCTTGTCCGTCATCTGACGTTGTCTCCCTTCGCGGCCACCGCGACCAGCCCCTCGCCTCATTCCTTGCTCCTGAAGGTGCGACATCTCATTTAAAGCGCAAGCAAGTCCCGTGCACGGCCAAGCGGGCGACCCCAACGCCTGGCCTCTTGTGGGGGAAAACCAGCACCCGGAGGATTCATTCCGATCCCAGGGAGCACACGACCGAGCCCAAACGCAATAAGGAGCTCGCTCGCCTGCTTAGTTTTCAACCGTTGGCGCACGCTGGACGGCGGCCTCGAGCCGGTGCCGGAGGGCCTCCACCTCGCCGCTGTCGCTGAGCTTGTGCCCGGCCCGGGTCACGTAGAACGAGTCGATGGCCCGGTTGGCTTCGGTGGCCACCTTGGCCACGGCAATCTCCAGCTCGGCCTCGGACAGCGCTGCGGCCAAGTCGTGAAGGAGCCCCAGCCGGTCCTCCCCGCGGACGTCCACCACGGTGAAGCGCTGGGAGGCGCGGTTGTCGACGCTCACCCGGGTGGCCACCGGGGGAAGTGCCCGGGGTAGCCCCCGCGTCTGGCGCCGGGCGAGGAGCGCCGGAACATCCAGCTGGCGGAGTGCCGCCGCCCGCAGGTCCGCACGGGCCCGTCGCCAGCGGGTCCGCTCCACCGGGCGCCCGCCCCGTCCTCGGACCTCGAAGACGTCCAGGGCGTAGCCGTCCGAAGTGGAGACGATGCGCGCCGAGAGGATGTCCAGCCCGTGCGCGGCTAACACCCCGCTCCAGCCGGCCAGTAACCCGGGCCGGTCGCGGGCGGCCAGGTGCACATCCACCTGGCCATCGGCGCGCCGGGAGAGCAGCGCGGCCACGGGCGTGCGCCGCGCCCGGCGAAGCAGCATGGCGTGGCGAATGGCCTGGGTCGGGGGAGTGGCGTCGAAGTAGCGCTGGGGGAGCGTGGCCAGCAGCTGCTCGGCCTCCCCGCTTCCGAAGCGGCGGCGCCAGAGGGCCCCGAAGCGCTCTCGGGCCGCGCCGTCCGGTCCTGCGCCACCCCCGAGCACGGCGTGGGCTTTGCCGTACAGCTCCTCGACTAGCCCGGCGCGCCAGGGATTCCACATCTCGGGCGCCACCGAGGACATGTCCGCCCAGGTGAGGAGGAGTAGCGTGGTCAGCTTCCCGTCATCCCCGCACGTTTCGGCGAAGGAGCGGATGAGCTCGGGGTCGGAGAGGTCACGCCGCTGGGCCGTCTGGCTCAAGGTGAGGTGGTGGAGAACCAGGAATTCGGCCACCTCGCGCTGGCGTGGGATGAGCCGGAGCCGCTGCCCCAGTTGGACCATCAGTTCCCGACCCCGCTCGGAGTGGTCTCCTCCCATCCCTTTCCCCGCGTCGTGGAGCAGCATTCCCAGGTAGAGCGGAAGTGGATCGACCAGATCGGCCATCCGGCGGCTCAGCGCCGGCTCCGTCTCCACCAGGTCCCCAGCGCGCAGCGCATACAGGCGCCGGAGCGCACGAAGGGTGTGAACATCGACGGTGTACACGTGGTACAGGTCGCTCTGATGGTGGGCGGTGATCCGTCCGAACTCCGGAATCAGGGCACCCAGCACGCCCAGGGCATGCATCTCCTCCAGGGCTGAACCCCGACCGGCCAGCGATTCGAACAGCGACTTGAGCGCCTCCACCACCTCGGGTTTGTCCCGGGCCTCGGCCAGGGCGGGCAGGGCCAGGGCGACCTGCTCCCGGGCCCAGCTGTAGAGCGGAAGGGCTTGCTCGGCGGCGAGCTGGAACAGGCGAATCACCTCCTCGGGCCGCTGCCGGAACAGCTCGGCATCGTCGAGGGTGAGCCGGCCGTTGAAGACACGGAAATGGCCGAACCGTCGTTCCCGACCGGGCCGCCGTCGCGGCCCCTTCTCCTCCTCCAGGCGGGAGAGCACGGCATCGCACACCCGGCGGAGCGTGGCGGCAGCCAGGTAGACGTGTCGCATGAATCGCTCCACCGCCGATCCGTCCGGTCCAGCGAGGTACCCGAAGGCCTCCGCCACGCTGGCCTGAAGATCGAAGGTGAGTCGGTCTTCCTTTCGCCCGCGCTGGAGGTGGAGGGCGTGGCGGATGCGGAGCAGAAAATCGCGCGCCGCTCGAGCCTGGGCGACCTCGGAGGCAGGGAGCACGGCCGCCTCCAGGACCTCGCCCAGGGTGGCGGCCCGGAAACGGAGCTGGGTCAGCCAGAGGGCGGACTCCAGATCTCGCAGCCCACCCTGCCCTTGCTTGAGGTTCGGCTCCAGGAGAAAGACCGTGTCGCCGAACCGCTCGCGACGAGCTCGCAGCTCGTCGACCTTGGCCTGGATGAAGGTCTCCGGGCTCCGGGTTCGCTGCTCGGCCAGCAGGCCGCGTTGGGCATCGGACCACAGCCGCGCGTCCCCCACCACCCGGCGGGCATCGAGGAGGGCGGTCCGGAAGGAGCTGTCCTCGCGCGCGGCGGCTTCGGCTTCGGCCAGCGTCCGAACGCTCCAGCCGAGGTGGACCCCGGCGTCCCAGAGCAGGGTGGTGAAGGCCCGAGCGAAGCCGCCCACCTCAGCCTTGCCCCCGTGGAGCATGAGCAGGTCCCAGTCCGAACCGGGGCTCAGCTCCCGTCGGCCCGAACCGCCCAGCGCCACCAGCACCGCGCGGCGCAGGCGGTGCTCACGGGCCAGCTCGGCCCAGAGACCCTCCAGCAGCAAGTCCGCGGCGGCGCTCACCAGTCGGGCGGTGGAGATGCCGGCTCCCCGGGCCTGGTGGAAGGCCCGGATCCGGGCCAGCGCCGCGGACCGATGAGCCCGTACCCGCTCGGCCAAGGTCCCTTGCCGGCCCAGCGGCGGGAGCATTCCCCGGAGCGCATCGCGGCAGACGCGTTCAGGAACCGGGGGCAGCGCGTGCAAGGTGGCGTCGGCGGACATGGGCGAAACCGGGAGTGAGTGTAACTGCCGGGGCGGTTCAGTCCCCGAACACCCCGGGGCACGCTGAGGAGCGGCTGCGGCGGCCAACTATGGCTCAGTCGACCTTGGCCACCCGCTCCCGGTTCCCGAGAAAGTCTTGCACACCGGCGGCGATCGCCCGGGCCACCGCGTCCTGCCCTTCGGCCGAGCCCAGGCGCCGCTCCTCCTCGGCATTGGAGAGAAAGCCCGTCTCCACCAGGATGGCCGGCATCTTCGTGCCCAGGAGCACGTAGAAGAGCGCCTCCTTGGTGCCCAGGTCGTGGCTCTTCTCCTGGCGAGAGACCAGCCGA
>JBKOYI010000005.1:0-4455 GCA_046725335.1 Myxococcota bacterium
ACCATCGGCAAGAGGAGCACCACGCTGGCGACGGCTCCGACCCGGAGGGCCTGCCAGTACAGCCTCCGAGCCCGCACCGGCTCCCTGGCGCCGAGGGCCTGGCTGATGAGCGGGTCCATCCCCATGAGCAGACCGATCCCCACGATGCCCACGGTGAAGACGATGGCGTTGCCCAGCGCTGCGCCGGCCAGCTGCACCGCCCCGGCGCGGCCCACCACCGCGGTGTCCACCAGCCCCATGAGCGCCTGTCCGGCCTGGGCGAAGGCTAACGGCGTGGCCAGCCGGACCAGGATGCCCAGCTCGTCGCGGGGGCGCACCGGGATGGGGGAAGAGGTGCTCATGGGCGAAGCGTTGGATACTGTCCGCCCGGTCATCCCGATGCACATCGAATTCCGGCGCTGGGTGCCGCTGTGGGGCGCGCTGGTCCTGGCTGGGTGCAGCAGGGAAACCTGGGTGCTCGACCGCGAGGTGCTGCTCTTTCGGAACTCCATTGCCTGCGGGTTCACCGCCGAGCGGAACCCGCGCGATGCCACCGAGCGACGGCTCGGTCCGGGGCAGCAATTCACCGTGTACCGACGGGAATGGGTGGATGGACAGGCCTGCTGGGGGATTCGGACCGCCGAGGGGCTGGACGGGTGGATGACCTTCGCCCCTGGCACCGCACACCGGCTCCGCTAGCCAATCGGGCATTTCCGCCGGTACAGATACCGCTCATGCGGACACCTCGGACGGCGGCGGAGAAGGTCATCCTCTGCGCGGTCGGCGCCGTGGCGGTGTGGTTCCTCACCATCGCCGTGGGCTTCTCCCCGCGTCGAAATCTCCCCACCACGCTCGGCGCAGTGGTCTTCGAGGTGCTCTGGCTCTCCTTCCCCGGCCTGATCGTGGGCGCCTTCTGGTCCATGCGTGGACCGAACGGCCGGTTTCCCCTGTTCGCCGCGGCAGTGACCGCGGTGGGGCTGGTCTGGTCAGCCCACGGTTTCGACATCCGGGCCGATCCGCTGGCGGCGCTGACCATCGTCTTCGCCCCGCTCTATGTCGGCTGCTTCGCCCTGGCGGCCATTGCGCTCACCTTGCTGGCCCAGCGGCTCCGGCGCTCCAGGGGAGGCTCGAGCGACGCTTCACCTTGACCGTCCTCGGACAGTCCACCTACAAGACCGCCTCTTGGTTCCTGGACGTCACGAGGTTCCCATGCGCTCTGTCCTGGCCGCGGTGCTGACCGGCTGTGCCCTTGCCCTTGTCGCCTGCGAGAAGAAGGCCTCCGCTCCCCCCGCGCCGCCCAGCCCGGCCCCCGGCGGCGGCACCGCGGCTGCTCCGTCCGGCGGGGGAACGCCCGGCGTCACCGCGGACACCATCCTGATCGGTGAGGTCGGCTCGCTGACCGGCTCCGAGGCGACCTTCGGCATCTCCACCCGGAACGCCATGGAGCTCGCCCTGCGCGAGGTGAACGCGGCGGGTGGGGTGAAGGGCAGGAAGATCGAGATCCGGGTCTACGACAACCAGAGCAAGCCGGAGGAGGCGGCCGCCGCGGCCAACCGCCTCATCAACCAGGACCAGGTGTTGCTGATCCTCGGCGAGGTGGCGAGCAGCAACTCCATCGCCATGGCCCAGAAGGCGCAGCCGGCCAAGGTACCGATGATCTCCAACGCCTCCACCAACCCCAAGGTGACGGAGATCGGCGACTACATCTTTCGGGTCTGCTTCATCGACCCGTTCCAGGGGTACGTGATGGCCAAGTTCGCCCGCGAAAACCTCAGGTTCACCAAGGTGGCGGTGCTCCGCGACCTGGGCGCCGCTTACAGCCAGGGCCTGGCGGACGTGTTCGAGCGCAAGTTCACCGAGATGGGTGGGAAGATCGTCGCCCAGGAGACCTACACCAAGGGCAGCACCGACTTCCGCAGCCAGCTCACGGCGGTCAAGCGCGCCCAGCCGGACGGCATCTACATCCCCGGCTACTACAACGACATCGGGCTCATCGCCCGCCAGGCACGCGAGCTGGGCATCACCGCCAAGCTGATGGGCGGCGACGGTTGGGACAGCGAGAAGCTCTTCGAGCTGGGCGGGGCGGCGGTGGAGGGCAGCTACTTCAGCAACCACTACAGCCCGGACGACCCGAATCCGCGGATCCAGAAGTTCATCGCCGATTACAAGGCGGCCTTCGGCGGGGTGCCGGACTCGCTGGCCGCCCTGGGCTACGACGCGGCGATGGTGGCGGTGGACGCGATGAAGCGGGCCCCGAGCCTCGACCGGGCCGCGGTCCGTGACGCCATCGCCGCAACCAAGAACTTCCCCGGGGTCACCGGGACCATCACTCTCGACGACAAGCGCAACGCCACCAAGCCGGCGGTGGTCCTCGAGGTCGGCAAGGGCAAGACCAAATACGTGGCCACGATCGCCCCCTGATGTCGGACTTCGCGCAGCACCTCATCAACGGGGTCGCGGCCGGTACCATCTACGCCCTGGTGGCCCTGGGTTACACGATGGTCTATGGGGTGCTGAAGCTCATCAACTTCGCCCACGGCGACGTGATGATGGTAGGGACCTTCCTGGGCTACGGCGTGGCCCAGAAGCTCGGGTACGCCCACCAGTCCACCCTTTGGGGCGTGCTGCTCGTCTTCCTGGCAGCGATGGCCGCCTGCGCCGTCCTGGGCTTCGTCATCGAGCGGTTCGCCTACCGGCCGCTACGGGACAAGCCCCGGCTGACGGCGCTGATCACCGCCATCGGCATTTCCTTCACCCTCTCCTACGGGTTCCAGCTCGACTTCGGGCCGCTGCCCGGCGCCGCCCCCCGGGCCTTCCCGGAGATCATCGTTCCCACGGAGTGGCTGACCGTCGGCGACCGGGCGGTGGTCATCTGGAACTGGCAGGTCATCAGCCTCGCCATCGCCATCGGCCTGATGGTGATCCTGCAGGGGCTGGTCTACCGGACCCGGTTCGGCCGGGCGATGCGGGCGGTCTCGTTCGACCACCGGACGGCGGCGCTGATGGGCATCCCGGTGGACCGGATCATCGCCCTGACCTTCATGCTCGGCAGCGCGCTGGCCGCCGGGGCTGGCATCCTCTACGCCATCAAGGACACCGCGATCCAGCCGCTGATGGGCCTGTACGTGGGGCTCAAGGCCTTCGTGGCCGCGGTCATCGGTGGCATCGGCAACGTGCCGGGCGCGGTGGTGGGGGGACTCCTGCTCGGGCTGGTGGAGGAGTTCGTGGTCGGCTACTCCTCGAGCAGCTGGCGCGACGCGGTGGCCTTCGGCTTCCTGATCATCGTCCTGCTCGTGCGGCCGGGCGGCCTCTTCGGCAGCGTGGCGGCGGAGAAGGTGTAGCGATGCCATCGGCGCTCCGGGGGTCGATAGCTGTCCTGGCGGCCATCGCGGTCCTGGCGGTGCTGCAGCTGCTGCTCGGCGACTTGCCGTTCTTCGTCTACCTGGCATCCATCGTGGGGGTGAACGTCATCCTCGCGGTGTCGCTGAACATCGTGAACGGCATGACCGGCCAGTTCTCCATCGGCCACGCCGGGTTCATGGCGGTGGGGGCGTACACCGCCGGGAAGCTCAGCCTGCTCCTCAAGGACGTGGCCATCTCCGGACTGCCCGGAGTGGTGTCGGACCAGATCCAGTTCGTGGGCACGCTGCTCGCCGGCGGGGTGGCGGCGGCCCTCTGCGGCTTCGTGGTCGGGTTGCCCTCGCTCCGGCTCCGGGGCGACTACCTGGCCATCGTCACCCTCGGCTTCGGGGAGATCATCCGGGTCATCGTGCAGAACATGGACGTGTTCGGACGGGCGCTCG
The DNA here is from genome assembly GCA_046725335.1 of Myxococcota bacterium. GTDB lineage: Bacteria > Myxococcota > Myxococcia > Myxococcales > Myxococcaceae > RPRB01. The sequence continues at coordinate 3,783 of JBKOYI010000005.1, forward strand.
GCCTCTCTGGCATTCCGCAGACCTCCAGCCTCTTCGCGGTGTGGTTCTGCGTCTTCCTGGTGGTGCTGGTGGCGCGCCGGATTGTCGGAAGCACCCACGGCCGGAGCCTGTGGGCCATCCGCGAGGACGAGGTGGCGGCCGAGGCGATGGGGGTGGACACCACCGCGTACAAGGTCCGGGCGTTCGTCATCTCCTCCTTCTTCGCCGGGGTGGCGGGCGGGCTCTTCGCCCACTTCGTGCCGATCATCAACCCGGGCTCGTTCACCTTCGTGAAGAGCATCGAGGTGGTGGTGATGGTGGTCCTCGGAGGTCTGGGGAGCACCACCGGGGCCATCGTGGCCGCGGTGTTCCTGACGCTCTTGCCCGAGGCGCTCCGTACCCTCTTCCTGCAGCTCGGGGGGCTAGGCCCCGGCGTCTCGCTGGCCCAGAAGGTCGATCAGATCCGGATGCCGGTCTACGGCATCCTCCTCGTCATCCTGATGCTGGTCAGGCCGCAGGGCCTGTTCGGCACCCGGGAGATCTGGGACGTGTTGCCCCGGTGGATTCCCCGCACGCGGAAGGGCCTGACGTGAGCAGCGAGCTGCTGCTGCAAACGGTAGGTGTGGGCATCGAGTTCGGCGGCCTCCGGGCGCTGCACGGGTTCGACCTCGAGATCCGCCGCGGAGACCTGAAG
>JBKOYI010000097.1:0-15998 GCA_046725335.1 Myxococcota bacterium
GTCTGGGGGCGATCAACTGGATGACCGCCGGGAAGGGCATCGTCCATTCCGAGCGGACACCCCCCGGGCTGCGTCGGACGGGATCTCGGCTCCACGGACTTCAGCTGTGGGTAGCGCTGCCGAAAGCGCTCGAGGAGACGAAGCCCGAGTTCCGCCATCATCCGGCCGAAGCGCTCCCGCGTGCCACCGTGGACCGGGTGAATCTGCGCATCCTCGCCGGATCGGCCTACGGCGCGACCTCTCCGGTACACACCCTCTCCCCACTCCTGTACGTGGAAGCGATCATGCCGGCGGGCACGCATCTCGAGCTTCCCTCCGCGCCCGAGCGAGCGGCCTACGTGGTCGAGGGGGCGATCACCTGCGGAACGGAGCAGGCGGCCCACGGCCGGATGCTGGTCTTCACGCCCGGGAGCAGCCCGGTCCTCTGCGCCGAGTCGGACGCGCGGGTGGTCCTCATCGGCGGCGCTCCGCTCGACGGACCCCGGCACATCTGGTGGAACTTCGTCTCGTCCTCGAAGGACCGCATCGAGGTGGCGAAGGAGGCCTGGCGAGCCGGTCGCTTCCCCAAGGTCCCGGGCGACGAGAAGGAATTCATCCCTCTGCCCGAAGGGGCCTGAACCGCGCCTCGGTGCCGCGTCGGTGTCCGGCTCCGAGCCGTCTCGCCGGATGGGGGCTCGGGGTCGGCTTCAACCTCTGACGGCGACAACTCCGAGCAGCGGAGCGGGTTCGATCCCGGTGAGCTCCACACAGAGGTCGGTAGCCGAGGGCCAGAACGGCGCCCTTCGCATTTCTCCTATCCGGGCGCCACCAGTCCGCGGAGGATGTCCGCGCGGTCGACGACCCCCACCAGCTTGCGCTGCCCGTCGACGACCGCGATCAGCTTCTCCTTGCCTTCGAGCATGGAGCGGAGCGCCTGACGGAGCGGGGTGCTCTCCGACGCAGTCGGGATCGCGCCCACCATCAGCTCCTGGGCAGTGTGGGCGAGCGCGTGCTGCTCGACTTCTCGGTCACTTGGACGCCGAGGAACGATCGGCAGACGGCGCATCAGTGCCTGGATCGCGCTCGGCTTCAACGACGGGGTGACTCGTTCCAGGAGCTCGGCGTCCGTGACCAGGCCCAGGACATGGCGCTCGGCGTCCACCACCACCGCGCGATTGAGCCGGGTGGAGAACACGGCCTGCATCACCTCCGGGATCGAGCTCTCCGGAAAGACCGTTGGAACGTCGCGACGCATCACCCTCCCGATCGGCGCCTCGCCGTTCAGCCCCACCTGGTCGGGCTCGGGCTGGCTTTGCGAGAAGCCCTCGGCGACCGTGCGGAGCAGATCGATCCGGCTGACAACTCCGACCATCCCGCCGCCCGGGCCCACCACCGGAAGCCGCTTGAGATGGCGCCGCGCCATGATCTGCGCAACCTCCGGGAGGGGGGTCGCGGCGAGCACGGTCACGGGGCGCGGGGTCATGATCTCGCCGGCGGTCTTCTGCTGCTGGCTGAGGCGCTCGAGCACGTCGTCGAGCTCCGGCCCTTCCAGGCTGGGTAACAGCTCCATCCGGACGGCGAGGCCACCGCGGGTGACCAGGTCGGAGTTGGTGATGATCCCGACCGGAACCCTTCCGTCGATGACCGGGACGGCCCGGTAGACCCGCCCGAGGAGCAGCTCCACGACCTTGCGAACCGGCACCCGGGGGCCCACGGCGGTGACGTCGTGGGACATGACGTTGGCCGCAGTCAGCTGACTCGAGACGCGGCGGACAGGATAGGGCTCGTAGAGGACGACCTCGGTCGGATCGACCGTGATGAGCCCGCGCGCAACGAGTTCCTTCACTCGAGGCAGCAGCCGTTCGACGCGCTCCTCGGAGTCGATCCACTCGATCACCATCGGGAGCGCCTGTGCCACGTCCACCAGGCCCGCGGTGTGGATCTCACCGTGCCCCCCGAAGCCCTCGACGGCCCGGAAGACGGTGGCTCCGGCCGCGTTCTCCCGTCGGAGGAAGGTCAGGATCGCGATGTCCGCCGTCTGGTGGCCGACCCGGTCGCCCTCGTTCAGGTAGATGCGGACCCGCTTCCCTTTGCCTTCGAGCGCCATGGCTCCCTCCAGCTTCGACGGCCCGTCTCAGAGCTCCGCTCCCTTCGCGGGCGCCGGGACGGGGAGAGCCGCCGGTGGTGCGCTCGGGAGAAGGTGCCCCAGGAAGGAAGAAAGCATTACCAGGACCGTTCCTGCTAGGTCGTTCAGTGACCGTAGAACCCCGTCGAGCGTCCGTTCACCGCCCCGGACATGGCCCGGGCGTCTTGGTCGACGATGAGCTTCGCGCCGTCGAGCAGGCCCCCGAGAAGCAGGAGCAGGAGCGACCAGCGAAGGAATCTCTGCCGATTCATCCGATTCATGAGCGCTCCAGCGCTGGCTTGCCGTCGTCGATGGTCCAGACCGCCGGACGCGAACGAAAGTTCCCGCTTCCTGGCTCGCGGGTCACTCGACCGGCGTGGCCTTCGTAGCCAGTCTTCTCCCGGATGTATCTCGCCGGGTCCTGACCGCTCTCGAACGCTTCGACGACGAGCTTCAGGGAGTCGTAGGCGTACGGCATCATGTGCGTCGCGAATCGGGTGCCCGGAAACCTGCCGGAAGTCCATCGTCCCACCGGCGAAGCGGGTGACGTAGCTGAGCTCGATCCCCTGCTTCCGCAGGTCGTCGCCTGTTCGTTTGACATCGGCGTTGCGGCTCCCGTAAGGCCGCCGGTTTCGCGGGAGCGCGGAGGGGTTGGGTGACCGCTGACGGCAGTCGACGACCGGGATTCGGATGAGCTGTGCGCGCTGGCTGTCGCGGATGTCCCTGCTCGTCGCCGCGCTCACCGGACCCCGGGCCGTGGCGCAGGCCGCATACCCCGCGCCGCACGAGGACGTGGCCTTCGACTTCATGAACGTACTGTCCCAGCACGGGCTGCACGACCTCGAGGACGAGAAGTGGAACGCCTACGGGCAGACCACCTACATCTCCAGCTGGAAGCTGCCCTTCTCCGCCCCGTACACCAACCTGAACGGCAGCCCGAATTCCCTCGTGACCGGCCGGGAGCGGAGCTTCACGTGGAGCGCCACCCTGTTCCTCGGGGCGAAGCTCTGGCCCGGGGGCGAGGCGTACTTCGTCCCCGAGGTCATCGCTCTGCGGCCCCTGTCGAACCTGCATGGCCTGGGCGGGGCAATCCAGAACTTCGAGCTCCAGAAGGGAGGCTCCGAGACGCCACAGCTCTACAAGGCGCGGCTGTACGTCCGGCAGACCATCGGATTCGGGGGCGAGCCGGTGAAGCTGGAATCGAACCCCCTGCAGCTCGGGAGCACGGTGGACAGCCGCCGGCTCGTGCTCTGGGTGGGCAACTTCAGCGTGCTGGACGTCATCGACAAGAACGGGGTCACCGAGGATCCGCGCCAGACCTTCTTCAACATGGCGTTCATGACCCACGGCGCGTTCGACTTCATGGCCGACGCACGTGGGTACACCTACGGCGGGGCGGCCGAGCTGTACTGGGACAACTGGACGGTGCGGTTCGTGCACGCGCAGCCGCCCCAGCACCCGAACCAGCTCCCGATCGACTTCCGGTTCTGGAAGTACTTCGGGCAACAGCTGGAGATCGAGCACCGCCACACCCTGTTCGGGCTGCCCGGGGCGGTCCGTCTGCTCGGGTACCGGAACCGGGTGTTTAGCGGCTCGTTCGACGACGCGATCGCCGCCTTCGAGGCGGACCCCGGCAAGAACGCCGCGGCCTGTACCGACTTCAACTACGGGTCGACGAACGCGACGGCACCCGACCTCTGCTGGGTCCGCAAGGACAACGTGAAGCTGGGGATCGGGATCGATATCGAGCAATTCGTCACCAAGGACATCGGCCTTTTCCTGCGGGCGATGTACTCGGATGGGAAGTCGGAGGTGGTGGCGTTCAACGCACCGGACCGCTCGATGTCGCTCGGCGCGGTGGCGAAGGGCGCGCTCTGGGAGCGCCCGTTCGACGTGACGGGAATCGGACTCGGCCTGAGCTGGATCTCGGAGAGCCACGCCCGGTACCTGGCGCTGGGTGGCATCGACGGGTTCATCGGCGATGGGGCCTTGCGGCAGGCGACCGAGGGAGTCTTCGAGATCTTCTACAGCCTCAATCTGTTCAAGGCGATCTGGCTCGCGGGCGACTTCCAGCTCATCTGGAACCCCGCGTTCAACGCCGACCGCGGCGGGCCGGTGACGGTCCTGGGAGCGAAGGTCCATGCGGAGTTCTAGGACTTCGCGCGCCTGGCTCCTGGGGTGGCTGCTCTGCGCGCTGGGCGCACGCGCGCAGACGCCGGTGCAGGGCTTCAACGCCGAGCGACTCTACCCCTCCGCGCCGGGAGCCGGCTGGTTCGTGATGGACGCGCTCGACATGCACGGTGAGCTCGGGGGCGCGCTGTCGTTCGCGATGCGCTACGCGCGCGACCCGGTGCAGGTGAGCGGGGCGGCGGTGGTGACCGACTCGGCGTCGGGACAGATTGCCGGAGCAATCACCTGGCGGTCGTGGCGGTTCTCGGTGGGGTTCGACATCCCGGTCGCGGTGAAGGGCCGGTCGGCGACCATCGGCGGCTACCAGTACACCGGTCCAGACGTGGATCTCGGCTCCCATCCGGACACCCTCTCCGACGTGCGGATCGGGGTGGACACCCGGCTCCTGGGAGAGGCCGACGGCTCGTTCCGCCTCGGTGTGGGCGGGCAGCTGTGGATCAAGAGCGGGCTGGAGGAGGAGTACGTCACCGACGGGACCTACCGCGGCATGGTGCGCCTGCTATTCGCCGGGGACGTGCGCTGGCTTGCCTATGCGGGGCACGTGGGGGTCCACATCCGCCCGCGGGACGACGGCGGTATCCCCGGAGCTCCGCGCGGGAGCGAGCTGCTGTTCGGCGTGGCGAGTGGGGCGAAGCTGCCCATGGGTGAAACCTACCGTGCGGTGGTGGGCCCCGAGCTGTACGGCGCGACCGCGTTCAAGGGCTTCTTCAAGTCCGAGACCACGACCGCCGAGGCCCTGCTCTCCGGACGGATCGAGGGAACCGGCAGCACCGGTGCCCAACTGCGCTTCAAGCTCGGCGCCGGCTTCGGTCTGAACTCGGCGTTCGGCTCGCCCGCGTGGCGGGTGGTGTTCGCCGTCGAGGTCTTCAACCACAGCGACGCGACCCGGTAGAGTCCCGCCCGCATCGCGAGCCGTGCGTTCTCGCGGCAGGCGCCGCAATCGATGCAGCTGTCATCGACGAAGCGCCCGGAGCGTCTTCTCCCAGGCGTGCGGAAAGCCCGGACCATCGGAAACCACTGATGCTGATGTCGGTGCCGGCTCGTTTTCGGCGGGCGGCGCGACGGAGGGCATCCTCAGCAGTGTGGAGTGCTACCTCGTGCGTCAGCAGTCGAGATGTCCGGGGGATAAGCACCTAGAAATGTCGTACGAAAAGCAGGTCGAGCCTCAGCCGAGCACCAAGAATACGGGCTCGGCAAAAACTGCGGTCCGAGAATTCGCGGGGGGATCGAGCTCCGGTGGAGGACGGCTCGGTCATCGGGATGCAGGTCCGGCACGCCCAGTTCGGCGCGGGCGAGGTGATGGCCTGCGATGGCTCGGGGCCGAACGCGAAGCTCACCGTCCGTTTCCGCAACGTTGGGCTGAAGCGGATCATCGCCCGGTTGCTGCAGCCGACTTGACAGTAGTATAGGAGCCAGCGCGCGGGGGCCATTACGCGACGGCGCACCGCGCTCCACGTCCATCGCGATCGTTGACTCCAATGCAGTGGAATGGGGGATGCCGCGCGGGTGCTGATCTGCGGAGGCGATATGAATACGTCGGGATGCGGAGTATCGGGGGCGCGCCTGATCAAATGCGGGCGAGCTCTCGTTGTGTGGGGCTCACTTGGAATGGTGGCATCTGCCGGGGGATGCGCCGGCACCGTGCGGACTCCAGGGGCTGAGGCGGCGCCCGCAGGCGCGTCCTCACCCTGGGCGATGCCGACTGCAACGATGCGCTGGAACGAATACGCCTGCGAACTGAGTGCCCGCAATCAGATCGGCCAGCAGCGAACGGCACGGGTGCTGGCGTATCTCAATCTCGCCATCAACAACGCCATCCGGGTGGCCGCTCAACAGGGCCGCAAGGCCGACGGCGCGGCGGCCGGGGCTGCGGCAACCGTTCTGGCGTATGCGTTCCCTAACAACGCGGCGATGATCGAGGCGCGACTTGCAAGCGAAACCGCCGCGCTTGGACCCGGTGCGACGCGCGACGATTTTGCATCAGCCGTCCAGGTCGGGCAGACGGCGGGGGCAGAAGTCGTTGCAGTGGCGAAAACCGATCGATTCGACCTGGCCTGGACCGGCACCGTGCCCACCGGCCCTGGCAAATGGGTGAGCAGTGCCCAACCACCCATCTTTCCGCGACTGGGCGAGATGCGCCCGTTTTTCCTGACCAGCGCCGCGGAATTTCGACCCTCGCCGCCGCCCTCGTTGGATTCGTCGGAGTTCAAGACAGCGCTTGCCGAGGTACGGTCGATTTCAGACCATCGGACGACCGAGCAACTGCGCATCGCCCAGTTCTGGGAGCAAACCTCCGGATCCTATTCCGCGGGCGTCTGGAACGACGTCGCACGGAAGGCCATTGCCGCACACAGCCTGGGCGATGCCGACGCAGCCCGCGTACTCGCGCTGGCGCACATGGCTGTAATCGATGCCTTCATCGCGTGTCACGATGCCAAATACACCTACTGGCTCGCTCGGCCGACGCAGGTCGATCCGGCAATCCGGCTTGCGATCGGCTTGCCCAACCATCCGTCGTACCCCGGCAATCACGGCTGCGTGTCGACTGCATACGGAACCGTCCTCGACTCTGCTTTCCCCGACGAAGGCGGCCGCTACTCGACGATGGCGCGCCAAGCTGCGGAGTCGCGGATTTACGCAGGAATCCATTACCGCTTCGACAACGACGCAGGAATGGAGATTGGTCGCAAGGTCGCTGCGCGGGCGCTCGCGACTGGCCTGCCGGCAGACAAGGCGTACTTGCCGGCGCAGAAATGATCGCGCAGTTGTCGGCGAAAGGCCCCCGCTCCACAGCGCCGCGTCACGATTGAACGGCTCGATCAGGGATCCTCGCCTACCTCCGGTCCACTCCGCCGGTGAAGAACCGGGTCGAGGAGCCGCGCCCGCTGCCGGAGGTGGCCGCGACGTCGGCGCCGGCACCCCGCTGAGCCTCCCGCTCCGGCCCGGGAGCAGCACAGATCCTCGCGCGCAGAGGCAATCCAGACGCTCGATCTGCAACGAGCGACGTCGCCGTCTCCTTCGATCACACCAGTCGGGCATGTGCCCGAGGAAGGGACCGATGCAGATCGAAAATTCGTACCACGGCAGTTGCTTCTGTGGTGCGGTCGAGCTTTGGGTCGTGGGGAAACCAGCAGCGATGGGCTACTGCCACTGCGCCTCTTGCCGCGAGTGGTCCGCTGGACCGGTGAACGCCTTCACCCTCTGGGCTCCGAGCGCGGTGAGCATCACCCGTGGGGCCGAGCAGGTCGGCTCGTATCGCAAGACCGAGCGCAGCACTCGCAAGTGGTGCCGCGCCTGCGGCGGACATGTCCTCACCGAGCATCCCGCCTGGGGGGTCACCGACGTCTATGCCGCGGTGCTCGGCGACTTTCCGTTCGAGCCCGCGCTGCACGTCAACTACGCGGAGAGCGTGCTGCGGCTCCGTGACGGTCTGCCCAAGCTGAAGGACGTCGGGCGAGATGGGCGGCTCCGGGCTCGTGGTTCCGGAGTAGGTCCCTCCGCTGAGCTGGCAGTCACCCTTCGCGGGCCAGCAGCCCGCGTTACCGTCGCGGGCGGGACTCATGCGTTCGCCAACGAGCGCCCAGATGAAGTTGCCTCGATCATCAGGACCCATCTGGCTTAGGACCCCGATGCTGAACGCCCGTCCGGTGCATCGGTTCCGAGCGATGGCTCGTGCGAATGGGGTAGCAAAATGCTACCTTTGGTAGCATGGGCCAACCCGTGAAGCTGTCGGATCAACTCGTCCTCGATGCCCGTCTCGTCGGCGAGACAGCGGAGCGGTCCATCGCGAGCCAGATCGAGTTCTGGGCCCGGCTCGGGCGGGCGGTGGAGCCGGTGCTCCGGACCGAGGCCGTCCTGCGGCTCAAGCAGCGCGGAGGAGCCGTGCGCCTCTCCGATGCCCTCCGGACGGTGGGTACCCCGGCCGGACGGGAGCGGCTGGAGCGCTTCCTGGCCGACCGCCCCTACCCCCACTTCGAGGCGGCCCCGGATCGTCCGGGGCTGCTGGTCAAGATTGACGCCGACGGGACCCGCACCGTGGGGCGATTCGTACACCGGAAATTCCGGGCCGTCCGGCGCCGGTGACCTCCGCCTTCGACCGGCGGCCGATCCTGGTCGCCCTGGCCGGCCCCAACGGGGCCGGGAAGACGACCTTCTATGGCGCGCACCTGGTCCCGGCGGGACTTCGCCTGGTGAATGCCGACGCCCTGGCCCAGGAGCTGGGCGTCTCGCCCTACGAGGCCGCCGAGGTGGCCGGAAAGCTCCGGGAGGCCCTCGTCGAGCAGCAAGAGAGCTTCGTCTTCGAGACCGTGTTCTCCGACCCGGTTGGCGACAAGCGGGCGTTTCTCCGACGGGCGTCCGCGGCGCGCTACACCGTCGTCCTCTGCTTCATCGGCCTCGCCTCGGCCGAGCTCAGCGAGGAGCGGGTGGCCATGCGGGTCCTCCAAGGTGGGCACGACGTCCCGCCGGAGAAGCTGGCTGCCCGGTTCGGACGGACGCTGGAGAATCTCCGGCACGCCATCCGCGAGCTGCCCCATGTGCTGGTCTTCGACAACAGCGACCTGGGGCATCCCTTCCGGAAGGTGGCCCAGTTTGAGCGCGGGAAGGCCGTCGAGCTCAGCTCTCCGCTGCCCAAGTGGGTGCCGTGGAGGGGGAGGCGCGGGCGGTGAGGGCGACGGCTCGGCTCCAATGCCATCAAGGCGCTGGCACGGTGCGGTTAGCCGCGACAGTGCCGGTCTAGCGAATCTCGGAGCGGAACTTCGAGGGACTCAGCCCAACGAACTTCTGGAACATGCCGGCGAAGTGACTCGGCTCTTGGAATCCTGCGGTAAAGCCCGCATCGCTCACGCTGAGCTGGGAGTCGCGCAGGAGCCGCTTGGCGCGCTCGACCCTCCGCGGCACGAGGCCGCTGGGAAGCGGTGTGTCGCGGCGAATGTCTGCGAACGGTTCACACCCGTGCGCGGAGGTGGCGTAACGTCCGCGGGCCGCTACCGGGCACGCAGACGCACGCAGAGAAGGAGCGCACCATGCCATTTCCATCCGACGCAAAAATCACGGCATTGGGAGAGGAACTGCTCAAGGCGATCGACGCGATCTTCGGAGTGCATCCCGGGTTTCGCGCCGTCCACGCGAAGGGCATTCTGCTGTCGGGAACGTTTACCCCGACGAGCGCTGCCGCGGAGCTGTCGCGCGCGCCTCATTTCACGAAGCCGTCGACACCCGTCTTCGGTCGATTCTCGAACAACACCGGCATACCCCTGCTTCCCGACAACGACCCGAACGCCAATCCGCGCGGATTCGCGATTCGATTCCAGATGGCGGAGCACGTGCACACCGACATCATCAGCCACTCAGCGAACGGCTTCCCGTCGAAGGACGGAAAAGACTTCCTGGAGTTCTTGCAAGCCGTCGCGGCCAGCGCCTCGTCGAAGGAATCGCCCTCGCCCGTCGAGAAATATCTCGGCGGCCACCCCGCGGCGCTCGCGTTCGTGCAGATGCCCAAGCCGCCTCCGTCGAGCTTCGCGCGCGAAGCGTACTTCGGCATGCTGGCGTATCACTTCACGAACCCGGCTGGCGCCACCCGATACGGCCGCTATCGCCTGGTGCCGGCGGCGGGCGTCGAGCACATCGACGATGCGACCGCCAGCGCCAAAGGCCCCAACTATTTGCAGAAAGAGCTCCAACAGCGCATCGCGGCCGGACCAATCCGCTTCGACATCGTCGTGCAGCTCGCGAACGAAGGGGACGCGGTGCACGACGTCACCGTGCAGTGGCCGGAAGATCGGCCCACCGTCAACATCGGCAAGATCGTGCTCGACACCGTCGTGCCGGACAACGCGCACGAGCAAAAGATCATGATCTTCGACCCCGTGCCGCGCGTCGACGGCATCGGTCCGTCCGACGACCCGCTCATCGAGGTCCGCGCCGCTGCCTACCTCCTCAGCGGCCGCCGGCGCCGTCAGGCACCCGATTCTTGACTCCGCAGTGGAGGCACGCGGCGCGTCGTGCCCGGAGTCCTTCGCTCCATTACGGCCCAGGCCATCCTCGAGCACGTGCGGCTCCCCTCCAGGCCGCTTCCCCTTGCCCGGCCACCTCCCCGCCCCAGCTCGGCCTCTGGTGAGTGCCGTCCGACGTTCGAGACTCGCCCCGGCCTGACCACGGCCCCGGGACTGCTCTACTCTCACACCCGGGCGCAGGCCTTCAGAGCGCCTCTCGGCACGAGTCTCCCCCGCTTTCCCCACGAGGGCTCCCTGCACGAACGGCCCCACGAAAACCCGGTTTGTTCCTCCTTGGACCTCGCGCGCTGGTTTTTGTCGCAGTCGGCCAACGTTTTCGGAGTGCAGTAATAAGGTGCCCAGATGCTGAAACTCACTCGACGCGAGCTTCTTGCCGGCGCGGGCGCTGCCACCGCGCTGTCGTTTGCCCAACTCGCCGACGCGCGCGGGTTGCTCCTCGAGCCCCTTCTGGACGACGTGGTGGCCGCTGCTCTCGCCGCAGCCGCGAAAGCGAAAGCGACCTACGCCGACGTGCGCATCGTGCGCCGACGACAGGAGGTGATTCAGACCCGCGAGGATCACGTCACCGGGGTGGAGTCGAACCAGAGTTACGGCGTCGGAGTGCGGGTGATCGCCGGCGGCGCATGGGGCTTCGCCGCCTCGTCGCGGGTCGACCCGAAGGAAGCGGCGCGGGTTGCGACCCTGGCTGCAGAAACGGCGCTGGCGGACTCGAAGCTCTTGAAGCGACCGGTAGAGCTGGCTCCCGAGCCGACGCATGTCGACGTCTGGCAGACGCCGCTGAGCAAGGACCCGTTCAAGATTCCTGTCGACCAGAAGGTCGAGCTCTTGCTGGCGATCAACGCCGAGATCCTCAAGGTGCCCGGAGTGAAGTTCGCCAATTCAAGCGTCGAGTCGTTGGGCGAGTGGAAGCTTTTTGCGTCGAGCGAGGGCAGCTACATCGAGCAGAACGTCATCCGCATCGGGCCGACGGTCCGCGCGACCGCGATCGACGCCAAGACCGGCGAGTTCGTCAGCCGCGACCATCCGATTCAGCCGATGCAGGCCGGCTGGGAGTACATCGAGGCGGCAAAGCTGGTCGCCGATGGGCGCCGGATGGGTGAAGACGCGGTGGCCAAGCTCAAGGCGCCTTCGGTCGAGTCAGGGAAAAAGGACCTGGTGCTCTCGCCGGAGCATCTGTATCTCACCATCCACGAGTCGGTCGGCCACCCCACCGAGCTCGACCGCGCGATGGGGTACGAAGCGAACTTCGCGGGGACGTCCTTCGCCACCCCCGACAAGCGGAACAAGCTCAAGTACGCCTCAACGGCGGTCACACTCTACGCGGACAAAACGACGCCCGGGGGCCTCGCCACCTGCGGCTACGACGACGACGGCGTGCAGACCGGGCGCTGGGACCTGGTGAAAGATGGAATCTTCGTCGGCTACCAGACCACGCGCGAGCAGGCTTCGTGGATCGGCGAGAAGCGCTCGCGGGGAACCTCGTATGCCGAGGACTTCAAGAGCTTTCCCTTTCAGCGCATGCCCAACGTTTCGCTCCAGCCGGCGCAGAGCGACGTTCGCCTCGAGCAGCTTCTCGCCGGCGTCGACGACGGCATCTACATTGAAGGAGCGGGCAGCTATTCGATCGACCACCAGCGGTACAACTTTCAGTTCGGCGGTCAGGTTTTCCACGCGATCAAGAAGGGCAAACTTGCCGGCCCGCTCAAGGACGTCGCCTACCACTCGAACACCGTCGACTTCTGGAATCGGTGTGAAGCCGTCGGCGGGCGTAGCAGCTGGAAGTTGTGCGGCGCGCTACACGACGGAAAAGGCGAGCCGACCCAATCCAACGCCGTGAGCCACGGATGCCCGCCCGCATTGTTCCGCGGGATCGAGGTGCTCAACACCAACCGGCGGAGGCAAAGCTGATGCGCGAGCTGAAGAACCCCGAAGCTTTGATCTCCTCGGTGTTTGCCGCCGCAAGACGGCTCAACCCCGACGCGCAGGTGCTGGTCGAGCTCGGAAGCACCTCGGCGGGCAACCTGCGTTTCGCCCGCGGCGAGGTGACGTCGACCGGAGATGCCGACGATGAAACCGTCTCGGTGACCATCCAGGTGGGAAAGCGGCGCGCGGTCGGCACTGCGAACCAGGTGGACGAGGCGACGGCGCGAGACACGGTCGAGCGCGCGTATCGGCTCGCCAAGATTTCACCTGAGGATCCGGAGGTGATGCCGGTCCTCGGACCTCAGAAGTACCTCACCGCCCCGAGCGCGTTCGACCCGGCGAGCGATCGCCTGTCGGCGGAGCACCGCGCTTCGGCCGTCGAGTCGGCCCTCGGGGTCGCGAAATCCGCCGGCGAAGATCTCGATCTCGCCGGCTATTTCGAGCGCCAGAGCCTCGCGCAGACGATCGCCACGTCCGCGGGCGCGCGCGCCGGTCATCGACTCACCAGGGTCCGCCTCTCCACCACCGCGCGCACCTCGGATGGCACCGGGTCGGGTTGGGCCGCGGCGCACTCTCAACGGGCCTCAGAGGTAAAGGCAGCGGAGCTGGCACGGCGCGCGGTCGACAAGGCGACGCGGTCGCGCAAGCCGCGGCCGCTCGCGCCCGGCCGCTATACGGTGGTGCTCGAGCCCGCCGCGGTCGCGGAGATGCTGAACTCCCTGTCGTTCCAGCTGCCGGCGCGGCTTGCCGATGAAGGCCGGTCCTTTTTTGCCGCGCTGGGAGGAGGCACCCGAGTGGGAGAGAAGCTCTTCTCGGAGAAGATCACCCTTCGGTCCGATCCTGCCGACGCTGCTGCTCCGAGCGCGCCTTTCGACGACGAGGGAATGCCGCTCAAACCGACTACTTGGATTGAGAGCGGAAAGCTCCTGGCGCTGTCGTACACCCGTTTCTGGGCGCAGAAGATGGGCAAGGCGCCGACCGGGCAACATGCGTCCTGGCAGCTTGGCGCCGGCGACGCTTCGCTCGAGGCGCTGATTTCCGGCGTCAAGCGAGGGCTCCTGGTGACGCGGTTCTGGTACACGCGCGCGCTCGACCCTCAGACGCTCCTGCTCACTGGCCTGACCCGCGACGGATTGTTCCTGATCGAAAACGGTCAAGTCGTCGCGCCGGTGAACAACTTTCGCTACAACGAGTCGGTGGCGCAGATGCTGAAGAACGTGGATGCCGTCGGCTCGGAGCGGGTGAGGCTCCCGGCCTGGCCGGGGATTCTGGTGCCCGCGCTGCGCAGCCACGAGTTTAACTTTGCTTCGGTGTCCGAAGCGGTCTGACGCGCCGACCCGACGCGCGGCGCAGCACGCGTTTCTCTCCGATCCCCAGCGTGACTCTCTCGCGATCGAAATACTCGGAGAAAGGGATTACGCTTGCGTGTTTGCCCAACCACTTCTTTAAACGCCTGGCTGGAGATCTCCTTGTGCTCCTGGAGGTGCGCCACCAGCCGGTCGCGAAGCGCATCGTGAGCCGCACGCTTCGGACGCTACTTAACCGCAACCTCCGTTCCCTGGAAAACCGCGCGCCGCCACGTATCGCCGTCCAACACATGGATCAGCTGCGAGGCACCATTCTAGCCATGCCTCGTCGTTCCAGACCGACGTCCTTACCTGCCCGCGCTGCGGAGGCACCCGCCGCGTCGTCGCCGTCCTCCTTCGCTCCTCCACCGCCCCGCCTCCCGGGGCCCACCTCGTCCGCTACTTCGGCGTCTTCGCCCCCAATGCTCGGGTGCGTCCCCGCGTTGTCCCCGCCTCTCCTGACCCGCCATCGCGGGCCCGGGCAGCCTCTTGCCCGCTGGCACCTGAGCCCATCCGCCAGCGCCGGCCGGGCCCATCCCCTGGGCCGAACTCCTGGCGCTGGCGCCAGAGCTTGGCGCAGGCGACCGAACGGCGTTCCGTCGCTCCGCCGCTTTCACTTCGGCAGTGCGTGAGGTAATCCCGGCGGCGGCAGCTCTGATGCGAATTGTCGCAGGTGGCCAGCCGAAGCGCCGGCGCCCCTGCGTGACGGCTGGGAGATGGACTGGGACTTCCTCATCGTGGGATCTGGCTTTGGCGGCAGCGTCTGCGCCCTGCGCCTGGTGGAGAAAGGCTACCGCGTTCTGCTCCTGGAGAAGGGCCGCCGCCTTGGGCCGAGCGACTTTCCGCGCTCGAATTGGGACCTGCGGCGCTGGCTTTGGCTTCCCGCGCTCGGTTTTCGCGGGCTGTTCAAGATGACCTTCTTGCGGCACGCCACCGTGCTCTCCGGCGTCGGCGTCGGTGGGGGATCGCTCGTCTTCGCCAACACGCTGCCGGTGCCAAGAGACGAGTTCTTCGCCGCGTCCTCCTGGGCCTCGCTCGCCGACTGGAGCCGCGAGCTGGAGCCGCACTATCGAACCGCGCTTCGCATGCTGGGCGTGGTGGAGAACCCGCAGCTCAGTCCGCCCGACGAGGTGCTGCGGGATCTGGCTCGCGATCTGGGCCGCGAGAACAGCTTCGAACGCGCACGCGTCGCGGTTTACTTCGGCGAGGCAGGCCGCACTGTGCCCGATCCCTACTTCGGCGGCGAAGGGCCGGAGCGCACCGGCTGCACGCTCTGCGGCGGCTGCATGATCGGCTGCCGCTACGGCGCGAAGAACACGCTGGACAAAAACTATCTCTGGCTCGCGGAGAAGCGCGGTCTCAGTCTCGAGGCGGACACGGAAGTTACGTGGGTGCGTCCGCTCGACGGAGCCGGTTACGAGGTGCAGGCGCTGCAAGGGCCGTCGCTGCTGCGCCGAAAGCGCGTGCGCACCACTGCGCGGAACGTGATTTTCGCCGGCGGCGTCCTGGGCACCGTGTCCCTCTTGCTCAAGCTGAAGGAAAGCCCGCGCGGGCTGCCGCGGCTCTCGGCTCGACTCGGCGAGCTCGTGCGCACCAACTCCGAGGCGTTGCTCGGCGTGGTGACGCGCCGGCGCGAGCTGGACCTCTCCCGTGGCATCGCCATCGGCAGCATCCTGCAGACCGATGAGCATTCGCATCTCGAGCCGGTGCGCTATCCATCGGGCTCTGGGTTTTTCCGGTTGCTCGCCGCCCCGCACGTGCCGGGCGCCAGTATTCCGGTGCGCGTGCTTCGGGCGCTTGCCGCTGTGCTGCGACATCCGCTGCGTTTTCTTCGGGCCTACTTCGTTCGCGACTGGGCGCGCTCGACGATGATTCTCTTGTACATGCGCACGCTCGAAAGCCATCTTCGGATGCGACGCAGCGCCTTGGGGCGTTTGACCACCGCGCTCGGAGAAGGCCCGGCGCCGACCTCGTCGATGCCCGAGGCCACCGATCTGGTGCGACGGGTGGCTGAGAAGATCGACGGCTTCGCCGAAAGCATGGTCACCGAAATTGTCCTCGGTACGCCAACCACCGCGCACATCCTGGGAGGCTGCTGCATGGCCGATTCGATCGCCAGCGGGGTGATCGACCACCGACACCGCGTCTTTGGCTACGAAGGGCTGTACGTGATCGACGGCTCTGCGATCGCCGCCAACCCGGGGGTCAACCCGTCGCTCACCATCACTGCACTGGCTGAGCGCGCGATGAACTTTATCCCGCCGAAGAGCGGATAGACCAACACCCTGAAAGAAGAAGCACGATTTCAAAAGCCTTTGTAAACAAACCGTGACGGAATCCTTCGTTTCGCGATTTGCTGTGTTCGCACTACCCGAGCTTAAGGCGAGCAAAACGAGCCTGGCGCTGTCTCTTATACACATC
>JBKOYI010000180.1:0-24268 GCA_046725335.1 Myxococcota bacterium
GAAGGCTTCGACGGCGGGCCGGGAGGTCATGATCTGGAGGTCATGCCTGCCCATGGGCAGGTCCCGGTAGCCGGCCATCTCCTCGCCGAGCACCAGTAACCGCGCGCCGATCTCCCGGTGCTCCTCCGCCAGCCGCTGATACGCCCGCCGCTCCGGCCCGGTGTCCTCGTCCTCGGGGTCGAGCGCCGCCATGTGGATCTCCAGCACCCCGCTCGTCGAGCCCACCAGCTCGCCAAGCTTGGTCCGCAGCGAGGAATTCTCCGCCAGCCCCTGCCCACAGGTCGGTTGCTCCGCCATACCACACTCCTTCGTTGCGACGTCCACCGGCCGCCCTGGAAACAGTTTGCGACGGCCGGCGGGCTGCTGATCTCGTGACAAGATGCAAGCACGGCGCGCCTTCGACACGCTCGTGGCCCAAGCCCACCACGGCGATTCCACTCCTCGGCGGTGCCTGGCAGCGCATGGGCTCAGAACTCCTCCACCGTCATGACGACCTGGTCGACCTGCGGGGAGCAGGTGGTGACCCTCTTCGCCCACGGGGAGGTTCGGTGGAGCGGCTGGGCGGCGAGATCACACGTCTCGCCGTGGCCAAAGGCGCCCTGGCCCTGGCCGAGCCGGAAGCGCTGGCCCGCGCCCGCTGGGCGCCTACCTCAACAGCCTCTACCGCTCCGCCAAGAGTCATCGGGAGGAGCGGCCGCTGGAGTCCCGCCTGGACGCCGCCGAGCCCATCCCGTCGCTGCTCAGCACGATCTTCGCGCTGCAGCGTCGGGTGCGTCCCTACAACAAGTATCCTGGCGGACACCCGACTTCTACCATCTCGGCAGGTCTCAGCCGGGGACCGTTACCTCACTTCAACAACCTTGGGACAGCTCGTTGGTGAGCTTGGCGAGCGATTGCAGCTGTTGCTGGTCGATCGTCACCAATTCTTCACCTGAGTCCACGGCCTCTGCTCGCCGCATGCTGGTCGCCAGAAGTTCGGCCACCACCGCGACCAATTCTTCGCGCTGCTTTTTTGGTAAGCCGCTGTACACGCATTGCCCTCACCTGAATGCGCGATGGTCAAACGCCCTTGAGTCTCCGCCCGGCAGCGCGAGAGAACGATGAAACTGACCGGCTGGTCCAGTGAGCTAGGATTTCGGCAAGGCTGGTGCGCCTCATCCTGAAATGGCGCCATGCAGGCGCCGTCTGAATTTCTCGATCACGAGCATGCCATCCGAGCCGAACGCAGCATCGTATCCAACCTACAGGAGGAGCGACGCTCGCGGGATTCCTCGGCCGCTTCCCGTGTTACGCACATGAGCGTATCCCTCTGCATCGAGGTGAGTTCTATGGTCCTGGCGATAGACCTGTTGATGACGTTCACGTGAACAGACATGATTGCCCATTTCCGGACAATACCATCTGGTCTGCTCGGGTCGAGGAGGCATCGGCCCCTGACAGTTCCCGCCAGACGGGCCAGGGAGCTGACGCAGGCCAGCGGTGACGCCGGACGCCGGCCGCACGTCGTGCATGTCGTCGAGTCGCTCAGCAGCGGGGTGGCGACCGCCCTCGAGGACTATGTGCGCAATACTCCAGGGTGCACCCACACCGTGCTGGCCTGGCGGCGCGGCGAGGCGCAGACCGGCGACCGGCTGGACGAACTGGCCAGCGAGGTGCTGCTCATGCCGCCCGGGCGAATGGCCCAGGCACGGTTCGTCCGCCGCAACGTCAAGCGGCTGCACCCGGACGTCGTGCATGCGCATTCGTCCTATGCGGGCTTGTACGTGCGGGTGTTCACGACCCAGCCGTCACGGTCCCTCGTCTACACCCCGCACGGCTACTCATTCGAGCGCCGGGACGTCCACATCTCGCTCCGCGGGCTCTTCTGGCTCGTCGAGGCGCTCCTGAGCTTCCGGGGAGCCACAGTGGCCGCGGTTGCTCCTCACGAGGCCCGGCTCGCCGCCCGTCTTCCGGGAAGGCAGTCGATCATCTACCTGCCCCACGCGGTCGGCGTCGGGCAGCCAGTGGCCCCGCCACCATCGCTCGACGAGGATGGCACGCCCCCGCGGCTCCGCCTGGCCGCCCTCGGGCGCATCGCGCCACAGAAGGACCCTTCCTTCTTCCGGCGCGCTGTCCTTGCCGGCCGGGCCTCGGCCCTGCCCGTCAAGTGGATCTGGATCGGAGGCGGCGATCCCTCCGCGGAGCGGGCCCTGCGCGAGGTGGGCGTCCAGGTGACCGGGTGGGTGGCGCGACCGCAGGCGCTCGG
Organism: Myxococcota bacterium; assembly: GCA_046725335.1. Lineage (GTDB taxonomy): Bacteria > Myxococcota > Myxococcia > Myxococcales > Myxococcaceae > RPRB01. The sequence continues at coordinate 2,246 of JBKOYI010000180.1, forward strand.
ATGGCTGGCCAGCGCGGACGTGTACGTCCACACGGCAGCCTGGGACGGCTGGCCGGTGAGCATTCTGGAGGCGGCCGCTCTCGGGCTGCCGTTCGTCGCGCGGCGCAGCCCTGCGCTGCGGATGCTCGACCCGGCGCTGCTGTTCGACACGGCGCAGGAGCTCGTCGAGCTGGCCTGGTCGCTTCTTGACGAGCAGCGTCGTGCGGATCTCCGCAGCCGTTCGCGCCGCCTGCTCGAGCAGCACCGGCCGGAAGCGCAGCAGGCCGCACTCGAATGGGTGTACGGGATCGCTCCCTACGCCTGTTGATCCCGTGGCGTCAGCGCGACCAGCTCGGCTGGGCGGCGGCGTAGTGGACGCGGTAGCCGGCCAACATGGCCGCCGGCTGGAAGGCGGCGGCCGCCAGCGGCGCATTGCGCGACAGCTGCTCGGCCAGCCCTGGCTCATCGATCACCCGGTTCACGGCGGCGGCGACCGCGGCCGGGTCGCCCGCGGGGATCAGGATGGCGCTCTCCGGCGGGACCACATCCCGGACTCCGTCAACCGCGGTGGCGACCACGGGGAGGCCAAGGGACAGCGCTTCGAGAAGGCCGAGCGGGAGCCCCTCCCAGACCGACGTGGACACGACGCAGCTGGCCAACCCGAGCAGCGCGGCCGGGTTCTCCACCACCCCCACGAAGCGCACCCGCTCCCCGCCGGCGGCCTCCAGCTCCGCTCGCAGCGGGCCGTCGCCGGCGACCACGATGTCGGCGCGCCGAATCTCCCGCGCGGCTTCCACGAGGGTCGCCCATGACTTCTGGGCCACCAGCCGGCCGAACCCGACCACCAGTGGCCGGTCGGTGATTCCAAGCCGGGCGCGCAGCGCGGCCTGCTCGTGGGCGGGCGCCGGCTCGAGGGCGGCACCGTTGTTGACCACGCTGAGCCGCTGGGCGGGGAAGCCGGCCGTCAGCAGCGAGCGGCCGACGGCGGGTGCGCACGCGACGACCGTTCCGCCGGCCAGCCGTAGCGTGCGGGCGGCGGCCCGGTAGTCGCCTGGTGCGACGCCGTGCAAGGTCGTGAGCAGTGCAGGACGGCGGCGGAGGGCGTGGCGGGCCAGCGAGGTCGCCGCGGTCGCCCGCGCGTTGTGGGCGTGGACGACGTGGGGACGGAAGCCGCGCAGGACACCTGCAAGCTGACCCGCCGCGGCAAGCGTGGCCAGGGCCGACCGCGAGCGGAGCGCGACCTGATGGTGGCGGATCCCGGCTCGATCGAGCTGGCGCGTCAACGGCCCGCCCGCCGATGCCACCGCCACCTCATGACCCCGCCCGGTGGCATCCATCGCCAACTGAACCACGATGCGCTCGGCACCCCCGTACCCCAGCTCGGCGATGACCAGCAGCAGCCTCACGACCGTCGGCCTCCGAGGAGGCGGGACCACAAGGCGAGGTGCGCGTCGGCGCAGGCGTCGATCGAGAAGTGCCGCTGGGCGGCGTCCGCTGCCGCCCGGCCGAGCGCGGGCGCCAGGGCCGGCTCATCGGCGAGCGCCGCCATCGCGCTGGCCAGGGCGTCCGGGTCGCCCGGCCGGACGAGCAGGCCGGCGCCGCCGCCGAGTAGCTCGGCGACGCCGCCGACGCGAGAGGCCACGCAGGCCAGTCCGGCCCCCATCGCCTCGATGAGGGCCAGGGGAAGGTTCTCGTTGACCGAGGGGAGCACGAAGGCCTGGGCGCGGGCGAGCTGGTCTGGCACGTCCACGCGGTAGCCGGTGAACTCCACCAGGTGGTCGATGCCGAGGGCGGCCGCCCGGTGAGCGCAGCTGTGGCGCTCCTCACCGTCACCGACGAGCAGCAGCCGTAGCCTGGGCCGGTCCCTGGCGACGGCGGCGAATGCGTCCACGAGGGTGCCGACTGCCTTGGCTGGGGCGAACGTTCCCACCGACACGAAGGTGCGGACCGCCCCCTCCGGTGGCCTCGCCGGCGACAGCGCCACGCCGTTCGCGATGACGTGCAGCTTGGCCGGCGGTACGTGCAGACGCTGGCGCAGGAAGCTGGCCATCGCCCGCGAGGGGGTGACCGTGACCGTCGTCAACCGCGCGATCAGCGCGTCGGCAGCGAGCACGGCGGCGGCACCCGGCGCCGGCGGCCGCCCGGCGAGCGGCCCCTCGCGCACCCAGCAGCCGGCTGCGCCGTCTGGGACGCCGTGGTAGGTGGCGACCACGATCGGGGCACAGCGGCGCGCAAGGGTGGCGCCGACCAGCGCCGCCCGCCGATCCTGGGTGTGCACCAGGTCGGGCCCGAATGCCCTGAGGATACGCCGCAGCTCGCGGGCGCCCCCCAGGTCGGTCTTGGAGCGCACCTCGACGGGCCGGAGCAGCCCATCCACCTTGCCGGCGCTGGTCACGGGCCGCGGCCCCGCGACGGCGACCTCCGGGCCCCCTGGCCGGCCGGCCAGTTCGCGGGCCAGCGCGACGGTGAGGTCGACGGGCCCGCCGCGGTCCTGCGTGCAGACCAACGCCACCCGCATCAGCGTCGCAGGCGGTGCCTGGCCGCCTCGATGGCGTGGAGCCAGTTGAGCCCGCCGCGGACCGCAGCCGAGAAGGTCGCGGGCCCGAATTCCTCCATAAAGCTGCGAGGCACGCGGTAAGGGTCGACGCCTGCTCGGGTCCAGCCCCGGACCGTGGTGACCGCCGAGCGGAAGCCGGCCCTGGCGACAGCTGCCCGCACGCGATCGTCCTCTAGCCCGGTCGGATAGGCGAAGCTGGTCACTGGCGTTCCGAGGAGGTCCTCGAGGTCGTCGCGGCTGCCCCGCACCTCGCTCTCCAGCTCGGCCTTCCCGCACGCCCGCAGGTCGGCGTGGGTGCGGGAGTGGGCGCCGACGGTCACGCCGGCCGCCACCATCTCCAGGAGCTGGGAGCGTGTCAGGTAGCCGGGCCGGCCGAGCAGCCGGCTGGGGACGTAGAGGGTCGCCGGGATGGCACGCTGGACCAGCGGGCCGAGGGCGTTGCTGTGGTTGTCGGCCCAGGCGTCGTCGAAGGTGACCGCTACGGAGCGCCGCGGCGCCGTCCCGCTGGCCAGCCGGTCGAGCGCCGCGTCCAGGCTGAGCACTGGGCGTTGCCGGCGCTGCCCCCCCAGAGCGGCCATGTGCGCGGCGAACGTGTCGGTTCGTACGGCCAGGGGGTCGCTGACGTCGTCGACCCGGTGGTAGCCGATCACGGCGACGGCCGCTCCGGACGGGAGCGGCCAGTAGGCACACACCCGGCTGATGCGCTGCAACGACGCCCTCATCGGTCGCTGCGCTCGATGGTTGCGCCGAGGGCTGGCAGAAGCCAGAGCGGCGCATAGAACTGCTCGGTGAGGAACATCGAACCGACGATTGCGGCCAGGAAACCGGCCGCGAGCGCCGACCGCATCGCGTCGACGGCGGGATCGCCCGGACAGCGGCGCCGCAGCCGCCGCCACGCCATCAGCAGGTAGGCAAGGAAGAGGGCGAGGCCGGGGCCGCCGAGCTCGGCGAGAACGTTGAGGAAGGCGTTGTGTGTGGTGACGATCCCCCCATTCGTGGACCCGACGGGCAGGCCGAACTCCGGGAAGCGGCCCTCGTAGTTGCCTGGCCCGACGCCGAGCAGCGGGGCGCTGCCGAACTCGGCCACCGCGACCTTCCAGGCGACCAGTCGGGATTCGACGTTCGACTCGGCGACATGCCGTTTCTGGTGCAGCGCCGTGTCGAGTTTGGTCGGCATGAGCTGGAATGCCACCAGCATGATGACGGCGGCCGCCACGATGGCCACGACTGCCCAGCGTACCGTCAGCCGCCTGGTTGCCAGCGCCCACGCCGCCGGCACCAGTAGGCCCAGGAGCCCACCTCGCGACAGCGTTGCGAGCATGGCCGCCAGCATCGCCAGCAGCCCGGCGGCGGCGAGCACCTTGCGCCAGCGCTCGGTCGCCGACGGGATGCGGTAGATGGCCAGCGGCACCGTGACGGCGAGCAGGAACGCGAAGTCGTTCGGGTCGAGGATCGGGCCACTGGCGCGCTGCACGCCGGCGCCCGCGAGGAAGTTGGCCAGCCCGAGCACGGCCGCCACGGCACCGGCCGCCACGGCGACGTCCACCAGCGCGACGGCACGACGCAGGCTCCCGCCAACGGCCTGGACCACGAGGAAGGCGAGCGCGAAGAACATCAGGTAGCGGCTGGTGACGACGGCCGCGCTGGACGGGTCGTAGGAGGTCGCCGTTGACAGGACAATCCACAGCCCCAGCCCGGTGAGCGGCCAGAACAGTCGATCGACCACCAGCTTCTGGCGTCCCACACCCCAGGCCAGGAACCAGGCGCCCACGGCGAGGACACCGATGAGTTTGGCCGGCGTGAGGAACGTGCCGCCCTCGGTCAGATAGGCCTCGACGTAGAAGGACGCCACCAGCGCGGCAACGGCCACCCAGGGCCGAAACGCGGCCAGCAAGACTGTCAGGACGACGAGCAGGACGATGACCGTCGCAATCGGCCGCCGGGCCACCGCATAGGCGGTGCCGACCGAGATGGCCATGACGACGGCGGCCGTGCCGAGGCGGGCGAGGTCGGCCCTGCCGGGAGGAAGAGTCCTACCAGCGACCGATGGGACCGTTCGCATTCGTGCCTCCGAGGCAGCTCTTGTGTCTAAGTCGAGCCGTACGCGATATTCTAGCTGTCGCCTGGAGCGCGATCGGCTAACTTCCTGAAGTGGACACCTCGGAGTTTCTTCGCATCGTTTGGCGGCGCAGGCTAATCGCGCTCGCCGTCGTCATCCTCGTCCTCAGCGCGGGCCTGCTGTTCCTGGCTGGCCAACGTCCGATCTACGAAGCCAGAGCGTCGATGGGGCTGTTCCCCAACGGCGCCAGGCCGGAGACAGTCGGCGCCTACGACACTGTCGTCGCCCGGCTCCTGCCGCTGTACGCAAGCGTCGTGCGCAGCCGCGCCTTCCTGGACCGGGTGGCCGCCAGGCTGCCCGGCCAGCGCACAGATGCCGACCTGCACGATCGCCTCTTTGCGGCCCCCGCCTCGGGAGCCGCGGTCCTCGATATCGTGGTGCGCGCGCCCGATCGCGTCTTCGCTGCCCAGGCCGCCCAGGCCGCCATCGAGGAGTTGCAGAGCGAGGCGGCCGACAACGGGGTCGTCACCACTCGCATCATCGACCAAGGCCACGCCTCCGACGCGCCGGCGACCCCCCGTCCGAGGCTGGTGCTCGCGGCGTCGCTGCTGCTGGCCCTCGTGCTCGGGGTCGCCGTCGCCGTTGTCTGGGAGCGGTCGTTCGGCCGTATCCGCGACCTCAGCCAGCTGCAGGCGATCTCGGGCCAGCGCGTCCTCGGCGAGTTCCCTTACGATCGGTCGCTCCAGGACGCCGCTTGGCCGCTGTTCATCGGGGATCCGGCGGCGCGGTCGGTCGAGGAGAGCCTGCGCGGCATCCGAACTGTCCTGGTCGGCCCGGGCCGAGCAATGCCCACCTTCCGTCGTGTGATCGTGACCAGCCTCGGGCCGGAGGAAGGCAAGTCGATCGTGACCGCCAACCTTGCGGTCGTGATCGCCGAGGTCGGGCCCCGGGTGTTGGTAGTGGACGCAAACGTGCACCGGCCACAGCAGCACCAGATCTTCAACCTGCCGAACGACCAGGGCGCCAGCTCGCTGGTGCTCGGCGAGGCCGACGTGGCTACCGCGACGCAGCCGACCAGATATCCGAAGGTCGACGTCCTCACCGCCGGGCCGCCGCTTCACAAGCGCAGCGACATAGCCGAGCTCTATGTGCAGGTCATCCCTAAGGTCGGGGAATTGGACGACTTCGTGCTCATCGACTGCGCGGCACTTTCCGTGGACGCCGACGTGGGCCTGCTGGCGGCGATGACCGATGGGGTCGTGCTGCTCGTCCGATCCGGGTCGACTTCCACCGAGCGGCTCCGAAGCGCCCTGGAGCGCTTGCACGCCACCGGTGTCCCCGTCTTCGGCCTCATCCTGACCATGGGGGCACGGCAACGGGCCCAACGCGGGTACCGCAAGAAGCAGGCGCTCGCCAAGAAGCAGGCGCTCGACATTGCGCGCGGCTGGCGTCCCTGGCGGAGCCGCACGCGGCCGCGGCCGTGACTCCCCGCGTCCCCGTCAGGGTGCTGCTTGCGTTGGTCCTGCTCGGCGCCGGCCTGGTCGGCTGCACGTCGTCGGCGTCCTTCCCCGTCGCCGATGGGCAGGTGGTCGACGCGACCCCAGGACCCAGTGGCGTCATCGCCACCAGCACCGGCTTGGCCACCAATCTCAGCCACTCGGACGCCTACGCGTACGTCGTCCTCAACGCCTGGGACCAGCCCATCTGCCGCCGGCTGAAGGCGACCAACCCGCTGCTCAAATGCCTCGTCTACAAGGACGCGGCCTCGGTCCGCTCGTACCCGGGCGCCTACGATCCGGCGACGGATGCCGACAGCCGGCTGCTGCCGACCGGCGTGGGCTACGCAGAGGCCCTCCGGCACGACCGGACGCATCCCGACGACCCGTGGTTCCTGCTGGATACCGCTGGACACCGGGTGCAATGGGACGGCTACCCGGGCTCCTGGCAGCTCAACATCGGCTCGCCGAGCTATCAACTGCGCTGGCGCACCGCCGTCGTGAGCGAGCTGGCCGCGACCGGCTGGGACGGCGTGGCCGTGGACAACGTCAGCGCGATCCCCGGCTACCTGGCCGGGCGGGTGCTGGCCAAGTATCCGGACGGCTTGCGCTACCAGGCCGCCATGGCGCGGTTCCTGGATGCCACCGCCCCTGCCATCATTGCCACGGGCAAGCTCTATATCGCCAACATCGGCAACACCGGTCCCACACTGTTCGCGGCCTGGGCCTCCAAGGGCTCGGGAGGCCTGCTCGAGTACTGGATTGGTCGCGACGCGCCATTGCCCGCCGGGAGGCTGCCCTGCGGGAGGACCTGGGACTGGTTCTCCTCGTACCAGATCGACACCCAAGCGGTGGGCAAGGTCTTCTTCGGCCATGCCATCCAGCAGCCCGGTGGGCCACCGACGGACCAGGCGCAAATTCGCTACGAGCGGGCCTCGTTCCTGGTCAACTGGAGCGGCGGAGCCTCCGCCTCCTTCTATTCGACTGGCACCGCTGCCGACCCGTACACAAGTGATGCCACGGTGAATATCGGGCAACCAATCGAGCCCAGGCGAGCGGTGGAAGGGGGTGGCTTCGTGCGTCGTTACACGCGGGGCATTGCCATCGTCAACCGCAGGTGCTCGGGTACAGTCACCTTCGAGCTCGACGGTGCCTATCGGCGGCCCGACGGCGTCGTGGTGCGCTCGGTGGTCCTGTCGGGACGTTCCGGAATGACCTTGACTGGTCCGTAAAGTCAGCGACCCGATCGGCACCCAAGATGAGCGTGATCCGAATACGCCAGATGACGTATAGACCGCGTACGAGTCAGCGGACTAAGCTCCGTAATTTGAATCCACGAGCTGGATGAGCCGGACACCAAAGACCTGCTCAAGAAATGAGAGCCGCCTGAGACGCGGGAAGGGCCTGCGGAGCAAGCCCGGAGGAGACGCTGTCACACGGCCTAGTGCTCCCTGGAGGCGGCCTTCCACATCATCTTGAGCGGTTGAGCTGGAGCTCGTCGTACGCGAGGGCGAAAAACGCTCAACGAGAATCTTTGGACGCTGGTGGGGGGGATGGTCAGTACGATCAGTGGTCCATTTTGCCTGTCCGGACGCTGACCTTGGTCTCCAAGGTTGCGCTAATTCCGGCCCAGGCAGAGCCGGAGGTCTCCAGGCGGGTACCTCGTGTCGCTCTGGCGCTGCTCGTCCCTGCCGTGGACGGCCTCGTGATGCTCGGCGGGCTGACACTTGTCGCCCTGCTGGCCGGCAGCATCGGCGTCGCCGACCTCTGCTTCACCATCGTCGCCTTCCTGACCCTCGCGGTCACACGTACCCAGAAACCAGGGATCAACCCGCGGGTCGGGGATGACCTTCCCGCACTGGTCGGACGCATCGGGATCGCATTTGCAATCACGGCGGCCCCGGCTGCCCTGGCCAGCGACTCCGCGCAGGCACTGCGGCGCCTCACCGTGGTTGCGGCAGCCGTCATCTTCCTCATCCCGATCGCGCGAGCATTCTCCTACTCGATAGTCCGAAGCGCCCGTACGCATGTGCAGGAGCCGACCCTGATCATCGGGGCGGGCAAGGTCGGTGCCCAAATCGCCGCCATCCTCAGCGAACACCCAGACTACGGCATGAGGCCCATCGGATTCCTCGACTCCTACCAGGGCACCGGGCTGTCCATGCCGATCCTCGGCGACGGCGGTGCCCTTGTGTCGACGATCGAGCGCAACCACGTCACCAAGGTGGTGGTTGCGTTCGGCGCGATGCCGGCGGCGGGGATGGTGCAGACCCTGCGCGCCTGCGGCCGGTTGCCCGTGGAACTCTATGTCGTCCCGCGGTTCTTCGAGCTCGGGGCCGCCCCGGCGTCGTTCGCCGACGACGTCTGGGGCATCCCGCTGATCCGGCTCCGCCGGCCGGCCCTTCGGCCGAGTGGTCGCGTGCCGAAACGGGCGCTCGACATCGTGGTAAGTACGCTGGCGCTGGTGCTTGCCGCACCGGTGCTGCTAGCTGCCGCATTTGCCGTTCGCTGCTCGAGCCCCGGGCCGGTGCTGTTCCGCCAGAAGCGGGTCGGAGTCGACGGGGAGCTGTTCGAGGTGCTGAAGCTCCGCACGCTCACCGTGAACGGCGACTCCGACACGACCTGGTCGGTCGCTGACGACGACCGTCGGACGCGGGTGGGCTCAATCCTGCGGCGGACCAGCATCGACGAGCTGCCGCAGCTCATCAACGTGCTCCGCGGCGAGATGTCCCTGGTCGGCCCCCGACCAGAGCGTCCCTACTTCGCCGAGCAGTTCAGCCGCGAGGTGCAGCGATACGACGACCGGCACCGCGTTCTCGGCGGCATCACCGGCTGGGCGCAGGTCCACGGGCTTCGGGGGGACACTCCGATCGACGATCGGGCGAGGTTTGACAACCAGTACATTGAGTACTGGTCGCTCTGGCGCGACATTGTCATCATGATGCGGACCGTCGCGCTACTCACCCGGCTCCGGTGAGTCGCGCCGCTCAGCGCACCGCGTCGACGATGTAGTACGCCGCCAGGTTGCGGCGGTCAGCGAGGCGGACCCACTCCTCGTAGACCAGGTACCCCGCCTGCAGCGGGCGAGAGAATCCCAGGTAGCCCGCTCCCATCCAGTAGGGCACGATCTCCGCGGCCGTCCAGGGCTCGAGCATCCGCTCAAGAGCGCTGTACCAGCAGTGATGGTAGTAAGCGGGGAAGACTGTCTGAGGATCGCGACGTAGCAGCCGGCGCAGCAGCCACGTCGCGGCCGGCTGGGGGATGAGCCGATTTGCGAGACCGAACAGCGAGAACGTCCCCGAGAGCTGTGCCACCAACCGGCCGCCGGGCCGCAGGTAGACGCGCAAGTTCTCCATGGCCTGGTCCAGCGGCTTCACGTGCTCCAGGACCTGGAAGCTGAGGACCACGTCGAAGCCCCCGACGAGCGCGGAAAGCGGCTCGATCACGTCGGCGACCACCAGCGCATCGTACGAGCCGCCGGGCGCCCGTTGGAGCTCGGCCCGGGAGATGTCGAGTCCGACGTAGCGGCAGCCGGCCGGCCGCCGGCCTACCGGGACGGTCGGGAGCCGTCCGGAGCCGACGTCGAGGATCGACAGCCCGGGGGCCAGCGCACGGCAGGCACGACGGCTGAACTCTTCCCCCCAGTCCGAGCCATAACGGTCGGGGAGGCGGCCGCGAAGCGCGTCCCACCCCGCCCCGGCCGCGGGTCGCAGCGCCCCGACCTCCCTCACCTCGGCGCCTTCCGGCAGACGAACAGCAGGTGGACGCCGAGGTAGCGGAGCGGCCGCACGCGGGCAAGCGACCGCTCGATCAATGGGATCGCCGCCCTCGGGACCAACCGGTACCCCTTGCCGGTCAAGAAGTTGTAGCCGTGGAACTCGATCACCTGAAATCCGTGGTCGCGGAGCTCGCGACGCACCTGGAGGAACGAGCGCTGGTTCCACCACGCCTGCCCGAGGACGTGCCTTCGGAACAACACGCTGAGCGATCGCAGGCTCCATGTGTTGGAGTGCAGGTTGAACACGAGGATTCCGTCGTCGGCAAGGGCCCCGTGCAGCACCCTCAGGACCTCGCTCCGCAGGGTCTCGCCGGCGTTGAGGAAAAACCGGAACGCGGTGACCAGATCGTACCGTCCTGGCAGGACCGACGAATCGACGGTCACGTCACCGCAGATCAGCTCCGCCTTCGTCAGCTTCGCCCGCGCCAGATCGAGCATCTCGGGCGAGGCGTCGATCCCAGTGGCGCTGCTGACGCGTTCCTCCAGGAAGGCGATGATCCTCCCGGTCCCGCAGGCGAAGTCGAGGTAGCGGATCTCGCTGCCGTCGAACCGGCGGTCGACGACCTCGGCGAGCAGGCGCCGTTCGGTCTCGCCCAGCCAGCCGGCCTCGGAGTCCTCGCGCCGCAAGTCTTCCTCATAGGCGCTCGCCGCCTCGTGACCGCGCCAGCCCGCCCGGTAATCGGTGCGCCCCCGCCCCCGTCTGCTCGGCATGCCAATCCTTTCGCCGCGCTCGTCCCTGGCTGTCAGCCGCCGCGCCGCTCCGCCAACTCCTGCACGACTTCCCTCACCCTGACGCGCAGGGCGGCCTCCCGCAGCTCGCGAAGCCCTCGGCGAGCGGCCGCGAAGCGGACCCGGTCGTACCAGGCGATGATGACCAGCCCGTTCGCCAGCCATCGGACGCTGGTCGCCGGCCAAGGCGGCTCGAGGACGATCGACGAGAGCCGACGCCCCAGCTCATTCCTGAATCCGCCGCCGAGCAGGCGCAGCCGCGCCCAGGCCAGCGCGGGATCGAATTCAGGGCTGCCGAATCGAAGCTGCGCGAAGTCCAGCAGGCAGACCCGCTCGCCATCCCACAGCCAGTTGCTCGGGACACAGTCGCCGTGCACCAGCACCGGATGCGCGGCCCGTTCGTCGCCGGCGCTCACCGCCGCCTCCAGGAGCCAGGCCGGGAACAGGTCCTCGACCGCCTCCAGGTCAGGGATGAGCCCACCGGGCTCCGAGCGTGACCCCGGCCCCAAGAGATCGACCGCATGCACCGCCGCCACCGCGCGACCGGCCGCCAGCACCGGCAGCGCGCGGTCCACGTTTCTCCGATTCAGCACCTTCTGCACGCTGATCCCCGCCACGAACCGGGTCACGATGACCCCGCGGCCGGAGGCCAGGACCTCGGGAACCGATCCGGGCGGGACCCGTCCGGACAGGCCGGCCAGCGCCTCGGCCTCCCGCCGGAGCCGAGCGCAGTTGGCCTGGTCGTCAAGGTCCTTCAGCATCTTGACGACCCGGATGCCGTCCACCCACTCCACCGCCGTCACCCACGCGGCAGGACTAACCCAGGTCCCGAGTTGCCTCCCGACCGGTGCGCCGCACCCTGGGCAGGCCTCGGCGGCGGCGGGAAGCGGAGTCGTGCATCCGGCGCACGCCATGGGGTTCATCGAGGGCCAGACAAGGCTAGCGCGACCTTCCGAAAGTCGGTTCCGATCCGCGGCAGGAGGAGCATGCTGGCGGCCGAGTATGCGAGCACGAATACCGACCCGAGCAGGAACAGCGTTCCCCACGACGAGTCGGCAGTCCAGACCCCTCCGATCAGGCGCAGTCCGGCCACCGCCAGGACGGCCATCGCGACGACGACGGCCTGGCGGGCCAGATCGAGCACGAGGCGGCCAGCGGACAGCCCGACCAGCCGGGAGGCCGCGCCGACATATCCTCCCAGGAGCACCGCTGCCACGACGACCTGGAGGACGGCGACAGTGCCGATGCCACGGCGCCCGACCGTCGCGATCAGGCCGCCGAGCAGCACGAACCAGGCGCCGCGCAGGGCGGCGTCGACGCCGGGACGTCCGACGGCGGCGAGCAGGGCGTGGATCAGGTGGGCGGCGGATCGCAGGCAGACGTAGATGCCGAGCGCCCGCGCGACCGGCACCGAAGGCTCCCAGCGAGCGCCGAGCACCTGCAGGGAGGGCGCCAGCGCGATGACGCCACCGGCGAACAGGCACACGGTCGCCATGGAGACGCCGAAGGTCGAGCGAAAGGCGCCGCGGATCCGGTCCAGGTCCGGAGCAAGCCGCGCGAAGTATGGGAAAGTGACCCCGGCAATCACGTACGTGATAGCCAGGAATGGAAGGATGGCGATGCGGAACGCCAGCGAGTAGTAGCCAAGGGCGATGGGCCCAAGCAGCCGGCCGACCAGGACGTAGTCGACGTTCTGGAGCGCAAAATCGAAGCCTTGGGTGGCTGCGATGTGCTTCCCGTACCGCCAAAGGCCGGCCGCCAGGTCGGAATGCCATGAGAAGCCGGACCGCTCGGGGAGAACGGCGAAGCAGAGCACCAGCGAGAGCACGCTGGCGACGGCATCCCCGATCACGAGCGACCAGACGCCGACGCCGGCGAATGCCAGCCCGATGGTTACGCCGCCGGCGACGATCCTGGGGAGGGTCTCGGGCACGAAACGCCGGTCGAACGCCAGTTCGCGGGTCAGCATGGCGAACGGCACCTGCTTCACGACGTTCAGGGGAACCATCAGGCCATAGGCGAGGATGATCCCAGCGGCCTCTGGCACCCGGAAGAACGCCGCCACCGCCGGCGCCGCGGCCACCAGCATGCCGCCGATCAGCACCCCCGCAATGACCGCGAGCGTGAGCGCCGTCCCGGCGGCCTCGCGGACTCGCTCTCGCTGGTAGACGAGCGCGTCGGCGAGCCCGAGGCTGCCGAGGACGATCAAGGCGTTCTCGCAGAGGCCGCCCACGCTGAGGATGCCGAACTCCCGCGGGCTGAGCCGCATGGCCAGCACGGCCAGCACGACGACCAGCACGAGTCGGTTGAGCCACGAGCTGAGCGCCGCCCACACCGTGCCTCGCGCGGCGCGCCGGCGGAGGTCGGCGCTGTCCGGTTCGAGCCTCCGTGCCACGTCCCGTCCCTTACGTCGGGCGCGCGGACCGCTGGCGCGATCCGCGCGCCCTGGTCGATCGGTACGACCACGCCATTCCTACGTTGTCGGCCGTAGAGCGTCAAGCAGTTGGGCCGCCCGCCGCAGCAGGCGACCGGCGAACCTCCGCACGCCAGCGGCTGCAACGACCGACAGCAGAGCAAGGCCCGCAAGGAGCCCCTTCGCCGCCTGCAGCTGCAGGATCTCGCGCGCCTCCGAGGCGAAGTTCCGCTTGTACGATTCGGCGCCACGCAACAGGTCCACCTCACCGAAGCCGCGCCGGCAGGCGTCCTGGATGGTTCTGGCGAGCAGGACCGTGGTCGCGCTGCGCCAGCGGTGGTCGGGGACGCGGCCGCTCTGGTAGAGGCTTATCCGCTCCGCCACCTCGAAGCTGGTGACGGCCGCGACGACCGTCTCACCCGCCGTCAGCTCGTGGAAGGCGAACTCACCACGGGCGGCCCCGAGCCGTCCAGCGGCCGCGAACCGCTCGTAGCAGCCCAGGAAACTCGAACCACTGCCCCAGCGGGCCTGGTGGAGGCGCTGCAGCGTCTCCAGGGCCATCTCGACCTCCCCGACCGGCACTACCCGGTGCTCCATGCCCTGCCCGGCGAGGCGACGAGAGGCCTTGCCGACAGTGGCTCGGAGCCCTCTGGGTCGCTGCCTGAACCAGTCGTCGGGATCCGCAGGCAGCGGCGCCCACGGGGCGACGTCGAGGACCTTGCGGCGCACGCGCCCAGGCAGTGCCGCCGCGATCCGGCTGTGCCCGGCGACCCCGTCGAGGTCGAACACCCTGGAGCCTGGCCGAGCCATCCAGGCGGCCAGGGCGGCCACCACGCGATCCTCCCAGCCCGCGGCGGCCAGGAGGTCGAGATGGTCGGGGCAGAGGGGGCCGGCCCCCATCAGGTGGAACCACGGCACCGGCCACCGCCGCCCTTGCTCCAAGGCTAGGCCGCCGACCAGTCTCCCCCCGTTCATCACGAGCAGGAAGCAGGGACGGCGGGCGCCCGTGGCCTCGAGCCACCACGACCGCAGGAACGGTGATGGCAGCGGCAGGCGGTCGGCCAGCTGGTCCCAAGCCGGGGCGAGCGCGCCCAGGCGCGAATTTTCCACCACCTGCGGCACGTCGCGATCGTCCACGGGCAGCCCCCCCTTCGCCGACCCGGTTACGCTGATCGGGACCAGCGCGCCTAGGATAGCTTGTGACCGATTCGGCAGGACCCATTGCGAGGCCGTGGAGCAGCGCTTTGGACGTGGCGGTGATAATCCCGGCGTTCAACGCCGGCCCGTACCTCGACCAGACCCTGGCGTCGGTCGCTGGTCAGACATACCTTCCGGCCCAGGTGGTGGTCGCCGACGACTGCTCGGGCGACGACACGGTGGAACGGGTGCGAGGATGGGCGAGCCGCCTGCCGGTCGAGGTCCTGCGACTCGAACGGAACTCCGGTCCCGGACCTGCGCGCGACAGAGCGATCCAGGTCACGAATACATCCCTGCTGGCGATACTCGACGCGGACGACCTCCTGCTCCCCGACCACCTCGAGACGATGGTGGCCGCCCACGAGCACGCGCACGGGTTGGTGTCGGCGCAGGAGCTACCATGGGCACCTGGCCGCGGTGTGGACCTCGCTCGCCGACGCAACCGGCCCGCGCCGATCCCTACCGAGCCAGCGGAGCAACTGGTCGCCCTGCTCCAGCGCAACTACATCAACTTCCCGGTGTTCTCGCGGGTGCTCTACCAGGCGACGGGCGGCTTCCGGGCGCGGTTCCGCGTCGGTGAAGACTGGGACCTTTGGATCAGGATGCTCCGAGCCGGCGCAAGGATCACCGAGACATCGCACCCGACGGCCCTCCACCGGGTCCGTCTGCGCAGCCTGTCGGTTGACCCGAGGTCCACCGTGGAGTCGGGCATCGCCGTGCTCACCGTGGCCCTGGCAGAGTCGCGGTCCGCCCTGGAACGCGACGCCGCGGAGCGAGGACTCCAGGCGCTGCACGCGAGGAAGCGCTACCACGACGCCTCCGCGCTAGCCGCCGGTGGCCACCCCTGGCGGGCGCGGGCCGTCGCCGTGCGCCGCGGCCGCGGTGGCGGCTGGAGGGTCACGGCCGGCCTGACCGCCCTGGCGGTGGCCCCTCGCACCTCGATCCACCTCGAGCGGGCGACCCGGCGGTACCGGACGTTCCGCCCCGAGTGACGGACACGCCCCCCCCCGGACGGCTTGCCGCCTCAGGCGCTCATCGCCCGATTGCGCCTTCGAAGGTGCCGCCGCAGGCCGTAGGCGCGCATAGCGGTCGCTTTGGCCTGGTCCGCGAGCGGCCAGTCCCCCGGGTAGTGGGGGGAGAGGCGCATGCGCCGCATGCGCGCGTTGAACGCCTGGATGAGCGTCTCCCGGTCCGTGTCGGGCGTAAAGAAGGTCAGCGTAACCGAGATCGAGACGGCGTCGCCGTTCTTCACCCAGTGGGGAGCGGTCGGCGGGATGTAGACGCCGAGCCCCGGGGTCAGCTGGTAGACGGCAAGTTCCGGCGGCAGCGACTCGATCCGTCCGTGGGAGCCGTCCCAGTAGCGCACGACCTCGTGCCGCTTGGCCTGGACGGTGTCGAACCTCCCGAAGGTCAGCCGCTTTTCCCCCTGCATCTGCATGATCAGGCTGTGCTCGATGTCGAAGTGGGCCGGCGTCGTGGAGTTCGGTGATGAGACAAAGACGAAGCCGATCCGGCGCAGCATGTCGCTCCGGCGGCCGGCGATGAATGGCTCGACCTCGTCAAGGCACTGGTTCATGAGCTCCGCGTAGGCCGGATGCTGCTCGATGTTGAGCAGCGTGAGCCAGGAGCGGTTCTCGTCGAGGTGACGGATGACGTCGCCGGGCCGCGGCAGCTTGCCGCGCGGTGGCCCGCCCTCCGGCACCAGCAACGCCTGGTCGGCCGTGTCTGAGATCACCGACTCCCTGGGCAGCTCGTCGGCAAGCTGGGCGATCGAGTCGAGTGTGAGCAGCGGATGGTCCTGAAGTGCGTGGCCGAATTGGGCCGGCTCCCGCCTGCTGAACGCATCCCCGAAGCCGGTCCCGTCGAGTCGCATGAGCCTGTTCGGTAGCATGGCCCCCCTCCATCCTCGTACCGGCATGCACCGATGACTACTTCGGGCGGTTAGTCTCCATCAGCACTCCAAGAGACGCAACGGCTTCGACGCCAGCTGCCCGCGCCATCGAGCAGGCGTCCGAGGGACAGAGGAAGGTCACCGAACCGGGGCGCCCGCGGCGCTACGGCTCGCCAGCTCCACGGCGTGCGCTTCGACGGCCGCGCCTTCGACCAGTTACTCATCTACGACTTCCGCAGGGAGCTGCCGGGCTTCCAAGACGAGCGGCGCTCCTTCTTCGATCCCGAATGGAACCCCCTCATCCTTCCTTGATGGGGCCCTGCCCCATTGGCACCCAGACCACCTCACGCCGGCGTCAGAAGGGATCCCTCGGCTGGAGGTCCCTGCCGGCATGACCGGCTGGTGGCAGATCAACGGCCGCAGCGAAGTGACCCGGAGGAGGCCCTGCACCTCGACCATTTCTACATCGAGAACTGGTCCCTGACGGACCTCTACATCATGTTGAAGACCTTCGGGGTGGTCCTGAAGCGCCAGGGCGCGTACTGAGCTCGCCGGTGCTGCGGAGCGGGATGTCCGGTTTCCAGCGTGGCGGAATCTGGGCCCTTGTCTTGGCAATCCCGGCTGACCCAGCATTTCCGTATGAGCTTGGGACATTGGGACGCTCTTCCCCTCGCCCACGGCTTCGGACTTCATTACGACCTGCCCGTGCCGCTGTACCTGTACCTGCTCGCGGGCGGCGCGGTGGTGGCGCTCACGTTCACGATCCTCGGCGCCTTCCTTCGGAGGACGCGCGCCGAGCCGGCCTACCCGCGGCTGGTGCTGTCGAACGTCCCCGTGCTGCGGGCGATGGTGACCAGCCGGGTGCCCCGGCTGATCGGCGCCACGGTGGGCGTCCTGGCGCTGGCCGCGATCGTCGTGACCGGGCTGCTCGGCGCGACCGAGGCGACCGCCAACCCCGCCGAGTACCTGGTCTGGATCGACTTCTGGGCCGGGGCGGTGGTGCTCAGCGGCCTCCTCGCCAACCTTTACGCCCTGCTCAACCCGTTCAGCGCCCTGTACGACGCCGCCGGGTGGCTGCGGCGAGTGGGAGGACCCCGGCCGGGTGGGCTGGCTCCGGCGCGGCTGCGGCGAGGGGGCGGAGCTGGGCTGGCCGCAGCGAGGCTACGGCGCAGGGGGCGCGCCGGTGGGTTCGGGGAGACCGGCGGGCCCGGGGCGGCCGGACCGGTCCCGGCGACGGGCGCGATCAACTGGACCGGGCAGCATACCTATCCGAGCCGCCTGGGGCTGTGGCCGGCGGTCGCCGGGTACCTGGCGTTCGCCTGGTTCGAGCTGGCTTCGGGGTGGTCCGCCAAGCCGCGCATGCTCGCCCTGGCGGCGATCCTCTACACGGCCTGCACGCTGGCGATGATGGCCCGGTACGGGCGGGACGCCTGGCTGGCCCACGGCGAGGTCTTCTCGGTGCTGTTCCACCTCGTCGGCGCGTTCGGGCCGGTCGAGATCAGCGCCGCCGACCCCCGCGCGTGCGGAGGCTGCCAGGCCTACTGCTCACCGGGGATGACCAGCTGCATCGACTGCCCGGCGTGCTTCCGGGTGGCCGCCAGCCGCGCGGTGGCGTTGCGGCCGTGGGGCGTCGGGCTGTTGCGCCTCGGCGGCGGCGGATGGGACACGGTCACGTTCGTCATCCTGACGCTCAGCTCGCTGGCGTTCGACGGTCTGTCGGGCACCCCTGACTGGATGTCGCTGGAGAACGTGCTCGGCCCGACGCTGGACCCGTTGGGCGGCTTTGGTCACATGCTGCTCCAGACCGCCGGGCTGCTCACGCTGAGCGGGCTCTTCCTGGCCGCGTTCGCGCTCGTGGTCAGGCGGGTGGAGCGGCTCGGGCGGCTCCGGGGCGCCACCATCGAGGTCACCACCCTGTTCGCGTTCACGCTGATCCCGATCGCGCTGGTCTACAACGCGGCGCACAACTACACCTACATCGCCATCGGCAGCCAGGGCCTCATCCCGCTGCTGGCGGACCCCCTGCAGAAGGGCGCGCACCTGCTGCCGCTCGGCGACCACCAGGTCAGCTTCGCGCTCGCCAACGCCCAGGTGGTCTGGTACCTGCAGATCGCGCTGATCGTGATGGGGCACATGCTGGCCGTGTACGTCGCCCATGTGCGTGCCCTGCTGCTGGCGCGCCACGGGCGGGACGCGGTGCTGAGCCAGCTCCCCATGCTGGTCCTGATGGTCGTCTACACGATGTCGAGCCTGTGGATGCTCGCCCAGCCGCTGACGAGCACGGCATGATCGCGCGCCTGTGTCCGGTGGCCTGCCTGGTGCTGGGGGTCGCCCTTGCCGCGTGCAGCAACGGCGGCCTGCCGCTGAGCCATGAGGCGACCAGCTGCGTCCACCCCGGGGAGACGGTCGTCGTCCGGACGCAGACGACTCCTGGGACACGCCTAGTCGCGGTGGTCGAGGACGACTTCGGCAGCATCATCGCGCCAGACCCGAAGCCGGTCGACGTGCCCAGCAGCGGAGCCGCCACGTTCACCTGGCAGTCACCGCCGAAGCTGCAGACCACCCTGCTGCACTTCTGGGTCACCGCCAGGCACCAGGGCATCGAGAAGCGCGTCGACGTCCACGTCCGCGTCAGGCAACCCGGACGCTCGTGCTGAGCGGCGACCCGAGCTCGGGCCTTTCACCCCTTGTCGGCGTCACGGGTGAGGTGGGCGCGCACCAGGCGGCGGCGGATGCCGCGGCGGCGGCGGCTCCGGCTGCGCATGCGCTGCGCCTCCTCCTCACCGAGCAGCCGGTCGGCGAGGTCCTCCTCGCGCTTGACAGGCTGCGGCTGGCCGATGCTGTTCACGACCGGCCGCAGCACGATCACGAACCCGACCAGCAGAATCACCCCGACCGGGGCGAACGCCAAGAGGAACAGCGTGCCGTCGTCACCTCCGGCGTGGGCCAGGATCATCGCGAGCATGGCGCCTCCAGATCCATCTGACGGGTGGGTCCTGGCGCCTGGTGAAGGCTGCGGGACAGCACCCAGACCTGGTCGCCGAGCACATACCCGCGCCCGCCCTCCAAGCGGGCCACGTAGCCCTCGGCGGCCAGGGTGTTGAGCAGGTTGTAGGTGGTCGAAAGGGCCAACCCCAGCCTACGCGCCACCGCCTTCGGCGTCAGCCCTGCAGGGTTGGAGGCCACCGTCTCCAGGACCCGGAGCGCGCGCTGCACCGAGCCGACCGTGCTGGTCGGCTGGATCCGGGTCGCCGGTGCGGCTCTGGCCATCGCCTCGTCCAGCCGGTCAGGGGACCAGGATGCCGCGGCCTTGGAGGCGGCCGGCGTCCAGGTCGTCCATGGCCTGGTTCACCTGATCCAGTGGGTAGGTTCGGGTATGCAGGCGCACCTTTCCCTGGGCGGCCAGCACCATCAGCTCCGCCAGATCGTTATACGACCCGACCAGGTTGCCAACCACATTGCGCTCGGTGGAGATCAGGTCAATCGCCTCCACGTTCACCCGCCCGCCGTAGCCCACCACAAAGTGGGAGCCCGCCCGCCGGGTCATCGCCCAGGCGTCGACTTCGGCACCGCGCTCGCCGACGAAGTCGATGACGACCTCGGCGCCGTCGCCGCCGGTGAGGTCCCGCACCTGCTGGACCTGGGTGCCGTCGGCCTGCACGGTGTGGTGGGCGCCCAGCTGCCCGGCCAGCTGCAAGGCGGCGGGGTTGGGGTCGACCACGATGATGGTGGCCGGGGTCAACGCGGCCAGCGACTGGATGCCGATATGCCCCAGCCCCCCAGCCCCCATCACCACCGCCACGGTCCCCGGATACAACAGCGGGGCGGTCTTCTTGACCGCGTGATAGGCGGTCAGCCCCGCGTCGGCCAGGGCGGCCACGTCGGCGGGTTGCAGGTTGGGGTCGAGTTTGATGCAGGCGCGGGCGCTGGTCTTGACCAGGTTGGCCATGCCCCCGTCGGAGTCGATGCCGGGGAAGCGGCCGGCTGCGCAGTGCATGTCGTCGCCGGCGCGGCAGGCGCGGCACAGCCCGCAGGTCACCAGGGGATGCAGGATCACCCCGTCGCCGGGTGTCACGTTCGACACCGCCGAACCGACGGCCTGGACCCAGCCGGCGTTTTCGTGGCCGAGGGTGTAGGGCAGGGCCACGCCCGAGCGGTCGGCCCACTGGCCCTCGACGATGTGCAGGTCGGTGCGGCACAGCCCGGCACCGCCGATCCGCACGATCACGTCCAGGGGGTCGCTGATCTGGGGCTCTGGGACCTCGTCGATGACCGGACGCTGCTCATACTTGTGCAACCGCACCGCTTTCATCTGATGGCACCTCCATCCGCATCGACGTCGAGGCCGGCTCGGGCCACGAACCGCGAGCCTGGGAGACCCCAGGATCGGAAGAACTCGCCGGTGGTCCGGCAGAGCTCCACGTTGAGGCGGCTGCCCGCACGGATCAGGGCGGTCGAGCGGCGGCGGGCGCCGGCGACCATCGCGGGGGTGGCCGGCTGGCCGTGCGGTCCGGCCACCACGGGCGCGTCCGGCCCCGTGTCCAGGCCGGCTTGGCGGCGGCTGTGCAGGTCCGCGAGCAGCGCGGCCCGGGCATGGTAGGAGAGGAAGGTAAGCCGCTGCCCGCCCCGGTCCCGTAGGCGTGTGAAGCGGACCACCAGCGGCTCGGCCTCCAGGTCCGGCAGCACCGCTCCGTCCTCGTCCAGCGAGCCGAGGTCGCCGAGCCGCAGGCGCAGCAGCTCGGTGAGCTGGAGCCCGCTGCCGATCATGGACAGCAGGATCAAGCGGGCGGTGGGATCGTCGCTGGTCGCCAGGGGCGCCAGCGGCGCCCTTGCCGGCAGCGGCCGCCAGGCGACCGGCACCCCATTCAGCCGGAACCACACCTTCGGCCCCATCGCCAACCCCGCCACCGCCGCATCCGGATGCCCATCCAGCGCCTCCGCGAACGCCACCAGCGCCCGTTCCGCGACTCCCGGCCCGACCCCGGCCGCACCGACCCCAGATCTCGGCGCGGCGCGGGAAGGCGCCCGGGAAATCCCCGCCGCGGCCGTCTCCGCGCGGGCCTCGGCAAGCAGCCCCTCCAGCTCCACCCGGGTCAGCACCCGGAACCGGTCCAGCGTCGGCACCAGCGTGCGCACCCACGACGCCTCCCGGCAGCGGGTCGCCAACACCGCGGCCATGCGACCCACACTGGGCAGCGCCAACAGCCCGGCCTCCCGCCGCCCCGCCAACGCCTGCGCCGGGTCCACCCCGATCACCGGTCCGACCCGTTGATCAGCCTATGCAACTCCTGGGCGGCGAAATGATCCTGCAACACCACCTCCACCGACCCCACCCCCGGCACCCTGGCCACCCGGGCGCGGATCTCCCGGCCGATCCGCCCCGCGAACCGGTGCGGACACAACGGCGAGGTCAGGTGGAACCGCACCGTTACATGACGGCCGTCCACCTGGACCTCGTCCAGCAGGCCAAGCTCGGCGATCGGGGTGCGCACCTCCGGGTCCTTGACCCCACCAGCCACCCGCCGCACCCACTCCACATCAATACTGGGAGCGGCGGAGGCAGGTGGTGGGGGCGCGATTGGGAATGCGGCGGCAGCCGCGGAGGGCGATGCGGCGCCCTTGGTGGGGGGCGCCGCACCTCCCGCGGCATGGTGGGCCGCCGGTACCGCCGTCATCCGGTCACGGCTCCGGCGACGCCGGTGTCGGTGGCCGGCTGCGCCTCCAGGTAGGCGGCTCGGCGCTGGGACAGCTCGTCGTCGGCGATCGCCTTGAGCCGCTGGTCAACGTCGATGCCGTAGAGCCGGGCGATGTTGCCGCCGATGATCTTCTGCTTGATCTCCGGGGTCAGGTCGACGCCGTACTCCTGCTTGAGGTCCTCCGGCAGCTCGAACGCCATGAACTCGTCCAACTGCCAGTGCGGATAC
>JBKOYI010000008.1:0-27109 GCA_046725335.1 Myxococcota bacterium
CTTCGACTTGGGGTCGGCGTTTCGCAGCTTCACCGCCAGGTCGGCCGAGTTCCGCCCGCCAAGGCCGAGAGCGGAGTTCCCGCCGGTGAGGGGACCGATGAACGCCAGCTTCACCGTCTCCTTCGCCATGGCGGGCAGCGCGACCAGGAGGACGAGAAGCGCGAAGCGAAGCAAGGCGGGCTTCCTGTGCATGGTTCTCCCCGGGGCAGAGCGCGCGGATCTACCACGCCCCGCCGCTGGAGGGTGGCCCGTCCGGGGGGGGGCTGTCACGCTCTCGCGAGTCGTGGCTAGACGGAGAGAAGCTCCTCCGGTCGGGACTGCGGGGTGTCCGTGGACGCCAGGCAGCGTGAACAGCTCCAGCTCGGCCTCACGGCGCTCGCCGGTGGGGACCGGTCTGCCTTCCGGCCGGTCTTCGCCGGGCTCTGGCCACTCCTCCGGAGCTTCTGCGAGCGCACCCTCCATGACCCTGACCTCGGCCAGGACGCAGCTCAGTCGGCCCTGATGAAGCTGTTTCTTCACGCCACCGAGTTCCGGCCCGACCGGGATGCCGTCGCCTGGGCGCTCGGATTCGCCTCGTTCGAGTGCCGTTCCGTCCGCAATCGCCGCGTGCGACTCCGGGAGGAAACGAACGAGGCGCTCCTCGCGTCCGTTGCCGGGGTCCAGGCATCCCCGGAACAGGCGACCGTGGAGGCGGACCTGCGCGCTGCTGCGGTCGAGGTCCTGGGAACGCTTCGACCGAAGGATGCCGAGGCGATCGAGCTCGCCTTGGCCGGGCCACGTTCGGTCGCGTCCCCGGCCTTTCGCAAGCGCCTGCAGCGCGCCCTCGAGCGACTCCGCGTCGCCTGGAGACACACCCATGGCTCGCATGACTGAGGCGCAGCTCGAACGACGGGGACGCTGGGCCTACGAGCTCGGCCGGGCGGCATGGGCCTCCCACGCCCTGCTCCTGGTGGCTCCGCTGGCTCTGGTCGCCCGCCTGATCGGGCGTCCTGCCGAGCTGGTCCTCGCGGTGGGCGGCGGGCTGGCGGTGTTCGGGTTCGCACTGGCCATGCTCCACGATCGGTACGCGCGCGCGGTGCTCGCCGGAGTCCTCGCTGGGCTTCCCGGCCTCGCCATCCCGGTGATCGTCCGGAGCCTGGGCATCGTTCGGCTAGGTGACACGGCCCTCGATCCCTGCCTCCCGGCATCGTTCATTTCCGGAATTCTCGCCGGAGTCTTCGTCTCGCTGCGGGCCGTCGACGAGAAGCACCGCCTCTCGTACTGGTTCGTGGCCGCGGTCACCTCCGCGGCGGCCGGAGCGCTGGGGTGCAGCGTGGTGGGAGGTGCCGGGGTGCTCGGATTGATGGCGGGAATCGCCTCGGGGACCGCGCCGGTGCTCCTGCGTCGCCGGCTGCGCCGGGGCTGAGGGTCACGGTCGGGCGGCCACTGGCTATCCCTGCCGTCACACCCGACAGGAGTCAGCCATGAAGATCGTCGCCGCCCTGCTTTGCTTTGCCGTCCCCGCGCTCGCCGACGCGCCACCCAGCGCCGAGCATGTTCACTGCAATCTCTCGGCTCTCTCGAAGACGGAGCGCGCCCGGGACGCGGAGCTCATCCCCGTCCTCCGGGAGGCGCTCAGAGAGAGGAAGGAGCTCGCCGAGGGCTACGCCTACCGCTTCGAGCCTGCGGTGCTCAAGGACGTCGGGGAATGGCTGGCCATCGTTGCCAAGTGCTGCCAGCCGCTCAGCTACGAGGTCTCCCTGGCCCCGCTGCCGGGTGGCGCGCTCTGGGTCCGGATCACCGGTCACGAGGCAAAGGAGTTCATCGACGCCGAGTTCGCACCGCTGATGGCGAAGCTGGCGGCGGGCGGAGCGACGCGGTGAGCCGACGGGGCCTCGTCCTGGCCTTCCTCGCGATCTCCGGGCTGGGCGGAGGCTTGGCCCGGAGCGCGAGGCAGGCCGAGCCCATCATCTGGCTCGACGACGAGTACCAGGCGTTCCGGGAGTCGACCCGCACCGGGAAGCCCGTCCTGGTGGAGGCGTGGGCGGAGTGGTGCACGGCCTGCAAGCTGATGGATCGCAACACCTGGTCCGATCCGGCGGTTCGACGCGAGGTCCGGAAGCATTTCGTGCCCCTCCGCCTCGACCTGACCGAGGAGACGCCTGCCAGCGCCGAGCGGAGGGAAGCGTACAGCCTCGAGGGGCTTCCCACGGTCCTCTCCTGCCGGAGCCCCGGGTGCGCGGCGCCGCGTGTTACCGGCTACCTGCGCCCAGCGGAGGTTCTGGCATTCCTCGCCTCGCAGGGCTGACCTCGCACCGACTTCGCGTCGGGGCTTTGAACATCGTCCTGCTCCCTGGACGGGTCTCGGCGGCCGCGTCCAGCTCCAACGACCGGTTCTAGCGCGTTTCGACACCTCTCCGCCCCGCCCGCGCCCGTCGCGGCTGGACCCCTGATCACGGAAGCTGGGCGCGTGGAGCGGCATCAGGGAACGTCACGACCGAGCGAGGGTTGGGCGGGAGCGTGCGGAGATAGTCGTAGATGGCGCCAAGGTCGTCCTCGGTCATCCCTGCCAGGGCGGTCCAGGGCATCGGCGTGTTGCGATGCGGGTCGGCGGGCGGAGCGTTGTCCCCCTCCATGTCTTCGAAGGACTTGAAGCGGCCGATGAACGCCTCCTTCGGGGCCCGGCCGACGAACGTCGAGGAGTGAGGAGTGAGGTTGGCGGTGACCGCCCGTCCCCAGGGTCCGCGCATCTCCCATCCGCCCGACAGCCCACCCTCAGGAATCGGCTTGTTCTGCGCGTCATGCGGGGAGTGGCATTCCGCGCAACCGGCAATGGTGACGAGGTACTTGCCATAGGCGATGTGATCCCTCGCGCTGCTCGGCGCCCGCGCTGGCTCCGAGAGCGGCTCGGGGATGGTCCGGACGATGAGATTCAACGGGAAGTCGAGCTCGCGTGCAGGCACCGCGTGGCGAATCGCCGGGAGTGTCCGCAGGTAGACGACGATCGCCTGGGCATCGTCGTCGGAGAGAAGCCTGAATGCCTTGTAGGGCATCATCGGGAAGAGGGCGTGTCCGTCCCGACTGACGCCTTCGCGGACCGCCCGGACGATTTCGCCGTCGGTCCACGCACCGATGCCGGTTTCGCGGTCAGGGGTGATGTTCTGCGCGCTGAGGCGGCCTGGGACGCCAAGCGCATGGGTGAAGACGAAACCGCCCTGACCGAGGGTTCCCGGCCTGGGCGGGGCACCGAATCGATCCACCATTGCCTCGGAGTGGCAATGCAGGCAGCCGGTGACGTGCTGGACCAAGTATTCGCCTCGGGCGAGTCGCTCGGGAGTGGCCGCGATGCGCTCGGCCGGGGCCGGACGCTGGATGGGGTAGCGGAGCATCAGCCAGCCAAGGCCGAGGAGGGCGAGGGCCACGGTGGCCACGACGATGCCGAGCAGGATGCGTACGAGTCGCTTCAACGAACCTCCGGACTAGCGTGCCAGCTGCCCGCGGGGGCGGCGGACTTACCAGACGGCGCGTGAGGGGGAACGAATTTTGAGCAGGGCTGATCAAGCCTTGCTCATCACGAACGGGTACTATCACGAGCGCCGGCCCAGAGGTGAAGCCCGGAACGTTCCCCAACGTCACCTTGCGGCACGCGGCGGGGGACCTCCCCCTTATGCCGCTCGAGCGGTTCGAGGAAGAAAGACCCGCGGAAAGGGTGCTGGACCAGTTCCTGGCCCACGGCCAGACGACCACCTCGCTTGTCCAGTCGACTCCGGTGCCGCCGCGTGACTTGCCGCTTCCCGGCCGAGCTCGGCCCGGACGTTAGCTGCTGCTCCCGGCAGGGTCGCGACCGACCACTGCAGCCGGCCGACGCGTCCCTACGACGGGCGGTTACCTCGAGGCCATGCTCCTCGCACTCCTCGCCATGCTCTCCGCTGCTCCCAACGGACCCGCCACCGAAGCGCCAGACGCGCGGGTCACTCGACCGGTGGCACTCACGGTCCAAGGCGCCGACCGTGTCCAGGTCCTGACCGATCGTCCCTACGGGCAGGGCGATCGGCTGCATCGGTTCGACGCGTACCTTCCGGAGCGCAAGTCGGGGAGCGCTCCCGTCGTCCTCCTGCTTCACGGCGGGGTCATCGACGACGGCCCCGTCCGACCGAAGGACTGGGGTCTCTTCCGCTCCTGGGGCAAGCTCGTCGCTGCCTCGGGGTACGTGGCCATCGTCTTCAACCATCGTCTCGGGTTCCCCGAACCGATGCTCGCCGAGGCGGACCAGGACCTCGCCGCGATGCTCCAGACGGTCCGGTCGCAGGCCCGGGAGTTCCGCGCCGACCCCGAACGGATGGTGCTGGTGGCGTTCAGCGGCGCGGGTCCGCTCCTCGCGCGGCCACTCCGCGAGGCAATTCCCGGCGTCCGCGCGCTCGCCGCCTTCTTCCCCTTCCTCGACCTCCGGCCGAGCTCACACCATCGCAAATACGTCCAGGGCGAGGCGCTGGTCGCATTCTCGCCCGCGGCCCAGCTTCGGACTCCGGTGGCGCGCCGCATGCCCTTCTTCCTCGCCCGGGCGGGCAAGGACCAGATCCCGGACATCCTGCCCGGCATCGACGCCTTCGTGACCGAGTCGCTGGCCGCGGAAACGCCGCTCACCTTCTTCAACCACCCCGAGGCCCCGCATGGATTCGACAACAAGGACCCGAATCCTCGCACCCTCGAGGTGCTGCGGGGGTTTCTGGCGTTCCTGGAAGCGCACCTGACCCCGGCGCCCCCGACCGGGTGAAGCCGGTCCGCCTGCGGCTGCAGTGACACCGTGGGAAGAGCCAGTGGAGTCCCGGGGCCTCGTAGAGTGTGAATACCGTCGGGTCGAACGGTCGACCGCTGCGGTCGGCCCCCAGTGGGTCGTTGATTTCGACGGGGAGTAGTGTCCCCGTGCCCGCCGGAGAGACTTCGATGTCTACGCTCGCGCTGCTCGCCTCGATCGGAACCGCCGCCCTGCTCACCGGTGCTCCGGAGGGCGCGCCGCCTGTGCGGACGGCGAAGATCACCATCCTCTCGACGATGCTCGCCGACCGGGGCATCGGCGAGTGGGGGTTCTCGGCCCTGGTGGAGGTGGACGGCAAGCGACTGCTCTTCGACACCGGCGCCGAGCCGGACACGGTGCTCAGGAATGCGCAGGCGCTCGGCGTGGACCTGTCCGACGTCACCGAGGTCGCTCTCTCCCACTCGCACGGCGACCACACCGGCGGCCTGGCCACGCTCCGGAAAACCCTGTCGCCGAGGAACGCCCGTGCACTGACCCGGGTGCACGTGGGCAAGGGTTTCTTCACCCCGCGGACCCGAGGCGGCAAGCCCTTCAACCCCCTCGCGTCAGAGAGGCCCAGCCTGGAGGCGGCCGGGATCCAGTTCATCGAGCATGCCGGGCCGGCCGAGCTCTTCCCCGGAGTCTGGTTCACCGGGCCCGTCCCCCGTGTCCACCCCGAGCACAACTACCCCAAGGACGTCCTCATCCAGTCGGCGAATGGACCGGTCACCGACATCGTCGCCGAGGACTCGTCGCTGGTTCTCGACACCAGAGACGGACTGGTTGTGCTCACCGGGTGCGGACACGCCGGCGTGATCAACACGCTCGAGGCAGCGCAGAAGGTGGTGCGCCCAGCGAAGGTGAGCACCGTCGTCGGGGGGCTGCACCTGTTCTCCGCCGACGATGCCACCCTCGACTGGACCGCGGCGCAATTCCGCCGTCTCGGCGTCCACGAGCTGATCGGCGCGCATTGCACCGGCATCGAGTCGGTCTACCGGCTCCGTGCGCAGGCCGGGTTGGACCGTCGAACCGCGGTGGTCGGTGCGGTCGGAGCCTCGTGGGAGCTCGGGAAGGGGATCGACCCCGGGAGCATCGCCCGCTGAGCCGCGAGCTCAGTGCTCCTCTTTCCGGCGCCTGAGGAGGAGCTTGTTCTTCCTTGGGTCTCTGACCGCGCTGGCGCTGGAGCTCGGGTTCTCCAGCCGCAGCCACTTCTCGGCACGGTTCCGCCGTGCGTTCGGGCTCACCCCGTCCGAGTTCCGGCGGGGCTGCCGCCTTTGCTCGCCTCCGCTCCCGGTCTAGTGGACCAGTCCGCAGCGAGCCGGGCCCGGAGCGTCTCGATCTCCGCGCGCACCCGCGCCTTCAGACCTTCCACATCGGCCAGCGTCATCCCCGCGGTCGAGATGGGCGTGCCCACCGTGACCCGCCCCGCGGCGTGACCGAAGCGCCAGCTGTGCTTGGGCAGCGCGGTCCGCGTCCCGGCGACGGCCGCCGGCAGGATCTCCGCGGAGGTCTCGATGGCGAGCCGGAAGGCCCCATCCTTGAAGGGAAGCAGCTGGCCGTCCTTGCTCCGCGTGCCCTCGGGAAACAGCATCACCGGCACCCCGCGCGCGAGCCAGCGGGCGCAGATGCCCATCGCCCCCTTGGCCGAGTCGCTGTCCCCGCGCTCGATCGGGATGTCCCCCGCCATCCGCATCATCCAGCCCACCACCGGGATGCGGAACAGCGAGGCCTTCCCGAGCCACTTCATCTCCCAGGGGAGGAAGGAGACCAGGAAGGGGTCGGCGTTGGACTCGTGGTTGCTCACCACCACCGTCTTTCCTGGCGGCCGGGGCGGCACCGGGCCAACCACGCCGAAGCGCCAGAACGGATTCAGCTTCGCCGCCACCACCCCGACCAGCCGGAACGTCCGGCCGGCCACCTGTCTTCGCCGGTCGAAGGGCAAGCACACCACGAAGAGCGCCGTCTGGACGAGGAATCCCAGCAGGGCCACGAGGGTGATCTCCACCCAGGCCCAGATGGACAGGAGTGCGTTCATCGGTACAGAGCGCTCCAATAGCGCACTGCGCAGCGAGATGCGCCTCGAGACTTGGAGTAGGACGCTCCCATGGCACCGTCTCCGGCCCCGTTGTTCTTCCTTGGATCTGCTGGCGGCGATCGAGGCGGAGCAGGCGCGCCAGGGCACTGGCGGCGGAGCCGAGGAGGAACCACTTTCTCCGAGGAAGAGCAGTTCTGAACCTCGCCGTTCTCCGGACGCCCACGTGTTCGACCTCACGCCGTTTCTGCGGATCGACGGCTGGGTCAGCCTGCTGACCCTCACCGCCCTCGAAGTGGTGCTGGGCATCGACAACCTGGTCTTCCTGTCGATCATGACCGGGAAGCTGCCGCCGGAGCGTCAGCCGCTGGCGCGCCGGCTGGGACTCGGTCTCGCGCTGGTGATGCGGGTCCTGCTGCTGCTGGCGATGTCGTGGCTGGTGACTCTGGAGAGGAACCTGTTCACCGTCTTCGGCGAGGGATTCAGCGGGCGCGACCTGATCCTCATCGGCGGCGGCGTGTTCCTGGTGGGCAAGGCGACGCACGAGATCTTCGACCGGATGGAGGTCGACCACACGCAGCCACAGCGGTCGAGGCGTGTGGGGTTCGCCGTGGTGGTGACGCAGATCGTGCTCCTGGACCTGGTCTTCTCCATCGACTCGGTGATCACCGCGGTGGGGATGGCCCGGGCGCTGTCGATCATGGTGGCGGCGGTGGTGATCGCGGTGCTGGTGATGCTCGCCTTCGCCGGGCCGATCAGCGCGTTCGTCGAACGGCACCCCAGCCTGAAGATCCTCGCCCTGTCGTTCCTGATCCTGATCGGAGTGGTGCTGGTGGCGGACGGAATGGGCCAGCACATCCCGAAGGGCTACGTGTACTTCGCGATGGCGTTCTCGCTCGGTGTGGAGCTGCTGAACCTCAGGCTCCGCGCGCGGCAGGCGGCACCGGTCAAGCTGCATGGCCGCTTCGAGGGCGAGCGGCCCGCCCCCGAGGTCTGAGCTCCGGTACTTCTACTTGCCCGCCGCGGGCCTGGTCATCAGCGCCGTCCTGCACCCCTCGCTGAGGTCGGCCTCGTGCTCGTGGAGGCAGAGCGTGGTTCCATCGGCCCTGGGCATGGGCCCCACCAGACCGGTGGACGAGGAGCGCGCCTGGGGATATCCAACCCGGGCTCGAGGAGGAATGATGACCCCGCCGGATCACCGCAAGGCAGTCGGCCGGACCCGCGAAATCGCCGAGGCGACGATTTCCCCTGTAGCGCACGACCTCGACAGGGCTGGGAGCTTCCCCGCCGCCGCCATTGCCGCGCTCGGAGAGGCCGGACTGCTGGCGCTCAACGTCCCCACCAACTTCGGTGGCTCGGGCCTCGGCCCACGCGCCTTCGCGGAGGTCAACACCATCCTCGCCGAGGCGGACCCGTCGGTGGCGATGGTGTACATGATGCACGTCTGCGCCACCGAGGTGATCGTCGCCGGCGCCAGGACGACCCGGAGCCCGGTCCTCGAGGCGGCTCTCGCGGACATGGCGCGAGGCAAGCACCTCACGACCCTGGCCTTCAGCGAGGCCGGGTCGCGAAGCCATTTCTGGGCGCCCCTCTCCAGGGCCTCCCGCGGCGCGGGCGGCGTTCTGCTGAACGCCAAGAAGTCCTGGGTCACCAGCGCCGGAGTCGCAGACAGCTACGTCGTCACCACACTCTCACCCGAGGCGAAGGGCCCCACCGACTCGACGCTGTACCTCGTGCCGCGGTCCGCGACCGGAATGCGCGTCGCCGCCCCATGGGACGGCCTGGGGCTGCGCGCGACCGCATCGTCCCCCATGACCCTCGAGGCGGTGGAGGTGAGCGACGACCGCCGGCTCACCGAGGAGGGCGGTGGCTTCGCCGCCAAGCTGAACGTCGTCCTGCCCTGGTTCAATCTGGCCAGCGCCACCGTTTCGCTCGGCATCTGCCGGGCCGTTGTGGCGGCGACCGTCACTCATCTGAAGTCGAGCAAGTTCGAGCATCTGGGCAATGCCTCGCTCGGCGAGGCGCTTCCCACGTTGCGCCAGACGCTGGCCCAGATGCAGATCGACACCGACGGCCTCGCGCACCGGATCGACGAGTGCGTGCGCGCGCTCGAGAACCCAGGCCCGGACACCATGCTCCGCGTCCTCGAGGTAAAGGCCGCTGCCGGGGAGACCGCGATCCGGGTAACCTCCAGCGCGATGCATGCCTGCGGTGGCGCCGCCTTCTCCAGGCACACCTCCATCGAACGCTACTTCCGCGATGCCCACGCCGGCTCGGTGATGGCGCCGACCGTGGACGTCCTGCGCGAGTTCATCGGCAAGTCGCTCCTCGGCATCCCGCTGTTCTGAAGACGCTTCCATGCTCGAGACCATCACCGTCGGCGCCGTGGCATACGATCCGAAGGTCGTCGGAATCTGGGAGGGCATGCGGAAGTACTTCCGCGATGACGCCAAGATCCCGGTCGAGGTCGTGCTGTACCTGAGCTACGAGGCACAGGTCGCCGCGCTCCTCGCAGGGCGGATCGACATCGCCTGGAACACCAACCTCGCCTATCTGCAGTGCCAGCACCTCAGCCAGGGCGAGTGCAGGCCGCTCGCGATGCGGGACACCGACCTCGCGTGGTGGACGGAGATCGTCGTCCGCAAGGGAGCCGACGTCGCCCAGCTGTCGGACCTCCGCGGAAGGCGCGTCGCGCTCGGGAGCCGTGACAGCGGCCACGCCGCGATTCTCCCGGTGCACTTCCTCGCCCAGGCAGGGCTGGTCGAGGGCCGGGACTATCAGTCGCTCCGCTTCGACACCGACCTCGGGAAGCATGGAGACACCGGGACGAGCGAGGTCGACGTGCTCAGGGCCGTCCTCAACGGCGAGGCCGATGCGGGCGCGGTGGGCAGCCCCTTCTGGGCGGGCGCCCTCTCGAGTCAGCTCATCCCGACGGGAGCCGTCGAGTCTATCTGGTCGTCTCCGCACTACCACCACTGCATGTTCACCGCGCGGGTCGGCCTTCCCATCGAGGACGCGACCCGCTTCACCGACGCACTCTTCAGGATGAACGGCGAGCCGCGCCTCCGGCCCATCCTCGATGCCGAGGGACTCAAGGAATGGGTGCCCCCGCGCACCGAGGGGTACGGCTCGCTTCGCGAGGCGGCGCTCCGGCAAGGCTTCTTCGCACGGTCGGGCTGAATGGGGTCCCTGCGCCAGACGGTCGAGGTTCGAGCGGGCGCCAAGGATTTTTCCACCGGCCTGCTGAACGACCTGCTCGCGGCGCTCCAGGGCCTCGCCGACGGCGACCTCCTCACGCTGCACGGCCCTGCTCGTCTCGGGCCCGACCTCGACCGCTGGGCTCGCTTCACCGGGAACGCCATCGTCGAGGTGAGCTCCGAGGGCGAGGACAGCCGATTCGTCGTCCGCAAGGGCGCGCCGCGCTCGTACGAGGAGGCGCCGGTCGTCGGGTCGCGGCTCTGGCTCTACACCAACTTCGACTGCAACCTCGCCTGTGACTACTGCTGCGTGCGCTCCTCACCGCGGGCGGAACCCCGGGCGCTCCCGCTCGAGGACGTCCAGCGCGCCGCCGCGGAGGCTCCTGGCGCCGGCGTCCGCGAGCTCTTCGTCACCGGCGGCGAGCCGTTGCTCCGGTCGGACATCGCCGAGGTGCTCCTGGCCTGTGGGCGGGCTCTCCCGACGACCGTGCTGACCAACGGGCTCCTCTTCGCCGGCAGGCGCCGGCTTGCCCTCCGCGAGATCCCGCGCGACCGCATCGTTTTCCAGATCAGTCTGGACAGTCCTACCCCCGCGCTCCACGACCGCCATCGCGGAGAGGGAACCTGGGAGAAAGCCCGGGCCGGTATCGCCATCGCCCGCGCGGAAGGGTTCCGCGTCCGGCTGGCCGCGACCGTGGCCGACGCTCAGGCCGAGCAGGCCTTCCGGGCGTTCGTCGAGCGAGAGGGCATCCCCGAGGAGGACTGTGTCCTGCGTCGCGTCGCGCTCCGGGGCTTCGCCGAGGAGGGGGTGGCCTTGTCGCGGTCGGACCTGGTGCCGGAGGTGACGCTCACCCGGGAAGGCGTCTACTGGCACCCGGTCGGGGCGACGGACCAGGACTTCTTCGTCACGGCGCGGTCCTTCCCGCTCGTCGAGGCGATCGAGGCGGTGAGGCTCGCCTTTGCCGAGGAGCGGCGCTTCGCCACCTCTCTGGCCAGCGTGTTCCGGTGCGCCTAGCTCGCTTCGAGCGCTCCCGAAGACATCTTCACTAGCCCGGTGACGCGGCCATGAGCCTATTTGTCACGAGTTGACGACGCGCTCCTGAGCGGCCGGGGCGACGAGATCGTCGATCTGGCGAAAGTGAATCTCCTTCGGTAGAAGCACCTGGCCCAGAAGAAGCGACGGCTCGCCGAACCAAGGTAAGAGGAGGGCTCCTTTGGACGACCATGCAACGGAGATGCTCGAGGCTTCCCGCGGGCGCGCGCTGGCGGTGTTGCGGATCGCGCTCGGCGCGCTGTTCGTCTGGGTCTTCTTCGAGAACCTGGGCAAGGGCGCCTACACACCGGCGGGGTACAAGGGCGTCATCGACTACTACGTGAAGAATGGCCACTCGCCGGCGATCTGGAAGGCAATCATCTCGGTGGCCGCAGCCAACGCGCGCATCGTCGCGCCGCTGCAGGCCGCGACCGAGCTCGGCTTCGGCGTGTTCCTGGTGACGGGGGCCGCCACCCGCGTCGTCGCCGCCGCCGCCGGAGCGTTCCTCTTCACCCTGTGGGTGTCGGAGCTCGGCACCTCCTGGATCTGGGAGCTGGGCATCCCCGTCGTCGTCGCGTTCACCCTGGGCGGGGCGCGGGCCGGACGCACCTGGGGCGTGGACGCCCTGCTGACACGCCGGAATCCAGGCTGGCGCCTCGGATAAGATCGACCGGGATGCGCGTCAGCGTGGTCATCCCCACGTACAACGAGGCGGGCTCGATCGCGCGCGTCCTCGACGACATTCCCGCATCCCTCGTCACCGAGGTGCTGGTGGTCGATGCGGGCTCGACCGACGGGACGCGCGAGATCGCTATCACACGCGGCGCCCACGTCATCGTCGAGCCCCGCCGCGGATACGGCCGCGCCTGCCTCACCGGCCTCGCCGCCGCGAACGACCCCGAGGTCGTCGTGTTCCTCGACGGGGACTACAGTGACCGGCCTGGCGAACTGGGACGCTTGCTCGACCCGATCCGGGCAGGCAGCGCAGACATCGTTCTCGGTTCTCGGCTGGCAGGCGGCCTCGCGCCCGGCGCGATGCCCTGGCACGCCGTGTTCGGCAACCGCCTCGCGGCGACCCTGATCCGATGGCTGTACGGCATCTCGCTGACCGACATCGGCCCGTTCCGGGCCGCGCGATTCGAGGCGCTGCGGGCGCTGGAACTGCGCGAGATGACCTACGGGTGGGCCGTCGAGCTGGTGACGCGCGGCGCAATGCGCGGATATCGCGTGCTGGAGGTGCCCGTCAGCTACCATCCGCGCATCGGCGACTCGAAGATCAGCGGAACCTGGAGAGGCTCGATCGGCGCCGCCTGGTGCATCCTGACGGGTATCGTGAAGAACCGCCTGCGCTCGGCGACGCCTCCAGCCATACCGGGACCGGCGACGTGAGCCGGCAGGGAATCCACGGAACGGAAGGGTTCCGCGGCGCCGTCGTGGTCATGGCGAAGGCTTCCCGGGAAGGTCTCGTGAAGACGAGACTGACCGGCGCGTACCCGGCGCGCGACGTCGTCCAGCTCGCCGACTGCATGCTCGGCGATACGGTGGCGCTGGTCCAGCAGCTTCCTCGCGTCCACGTGGCCGTGATGTGCCCCTCTCAAGACGTGGCCCTCATCGAGGCCCGAGTGCCAGCGGGCGTACACGTCGTCGGCCAGCGCGGCCACGGGCTCGCCGCCGGACTCGTTTCCGTCTTCGAACGTTTCGTCCCGGGCTTCTACCGCGTCGTCGCGGTCGACAGCGACAGTCCGCACCTGCCACTTGCGTCCCTCCAGTCGGCCTTCGACCTTCTCGAGACGAAAGAGGTGGTGGTGGGACCGACAGAGGACGGCGGCTACTATCTCGTCGGCACGTCGGCGATGCATCCGGGTCTCTTCGAGCTGGCGCCGCTCGGCACCGGCAACGCTCGCGATGCCCTCGTCAGAAACGCGCGTGCGCTCGGATTGTCGGTGGCCTTCACCGAAGCCTCGTACGACGTCGACGCACCGGCGGACCTGCGCCGGCTCGCCGCCGAGCTGCGCATCGAACCCGCGCGAGCGCCCCGCACCGCCGCGCTGCTCGCGTCGTGGCGACCGGGGTCGGACGCTCACGACGACGAGCGCACCGGATGACGCGACGACGCCGATGCGCGCCAGCGACGGAAGATGGGCCGGCGGCGCCCTCCTCGGCCTGGCGCTCCTGACGTTCAGCCTGGTTCGGCCGGACGACGGCTCGGTCCCGTTCTTCGTCCTCCTCGCGCTCGCCGCCGTCGGGTACCTCGCGACGCTGCACCAGGTCGCGAACGGGCTGTGGCCTTCCCGGCGCACGCTGATCGCCTGCGCCGCGCTGGCTCTGGCCTGGCGCGTCCCGATGCTGCTCGCGCCTCCTGAACCAGGCGCGGACGTTCGCCGCTACCTCTGGGACGCCCACCTCCTCCGCGCAGGCCTCAGCCCCTATGCGGTGGTCCCGGCCGACCCTGCGTTCGCCCATCTTCGGACCGGCGAGAACTGGCCGTTGAACAACCCCGACGTGCCGAGCCCCTACCCTCCGGGCGCGCAGCTCTTCTTCCTCGCCGCGACGACGTTGAGTGAATCGGCGCGAGCGATCAAGGTGGCCGCCCTCGTGTGCGACGCACTCCTGGCCCTCGTCGTCTGGCGCTCGCTGGTCGCCGCCAGCGCGAATCCGGGCTGGGTGCTCGGATATCTCTGGAGCCCTCTCGTCTCGCTCGAGGTCGCCCGTCACGGGCACCTCGACGTGGTCGGCGCGCTCTTGCTCGCCTTCGCTGCGTTCGCGCTCGCCCGTGGCCGGGCGCTGGTCGGCAGCGTCGCCTTCGCGCTGTCGGTCGCGGTGAAGCCTCTCCCGATCGTTCTCTTGCCGCTCCTGTGGCGCCGCGTCTCTCGCCGGCACATCGTCGCCGGAATCACCGTGCTGCTGGCGCTCTATCTGCCCTTCTGGGACCGCCGCCGGCTGCCCCTCGGGTCGGTGGCGGACGTGATCGATCGTTTCCGCTTCAACGGGCCCATCTTCTCGGCAGTCGCAGCGCTCGCAGGCCCTGCGGCAGCGACGGGGTTCGCGGTCGCCGCCGGTCTGGCGGTCGCGGCCTGGGCACGCCGCCGGCTTTCGCTGGCGTCGCCGCAGGCGTGGGCGTGGCCGATGGCGGCTGCGCTCCTGGGTGCGCCGCTGGTCTACCCCTGGTACCTCCTCTGGCTCGCGCCGTTCCTCGTCGCGCCGCAGACGATGCCGCTGACGATCTGGACGGTCTCGATCCTGAGCACCTACGTCGTCTGGCGGCTCGTCGGCTTACCCTGGGGGGTGCCGGTCTGGGCACTTCTGGTCGAGTATGGAGCGCTGCTCGTTGCTGCCTTGTGGCTGTGGCGAAGAACAGGCCGGCTCACTTCGCCTCCATCCAGTTGCTCGACCCCACCAGCTTGACGGCCACGTTGGTGAAGAAGACGCGCGCTGGCTTGCCGTCGGCCTTTCCGCGGTGATCCAGTGCGAAGAGCAGCGGTCCGGCCTTCTTGTGGTCAAGGTAGGCCGCGATGAAAACACTCGGCCACGTGGCCCCCCCGTGGCGAAAGAGGAGCTCCCGGATCCGGCCGTCGGGGCCGACATAAAGTTCCCAGGTGTCACCGGGCGTATAGCCCCCACTGGAAGGATATTTCGTCACGACCTTCCTGGCCTTCCCTTTGCCCAGCGGCAGCTTCTGCTTGCCGGCATCTTCCACCGTCGCAGCCTTGTCCCAGATGAGGTGGAACTGGAACAGGAGATTGTACTGATCGTTGAAGAAGGCGGGCTCGATCTCGTTCTTCACGACGTCGCTCTGACTTGCAAGCTGAGAGCGCGAGTAAGTGATCTTGACCGGTTTGCCGGCCTTGTCCGGCCCCTCGTACGTGATCTGGTCCGTCTTCGGCTCCCAGACCCACGAGCGGGAGACCTTCAGCTTCGGGCCTGCATCGATGTGGAACGTGTAGCGGAGCGCCTCGACCTGACCCCACGAGTCGAAACCATAGGTCTTGGCAACCTGCTCGGCAATCGCCGGGCGCTGCTGCGCCGAGGCGGGTGCCGGGGGACAGAGCACTCCGATCAACAGAGCGCCGATCACGGAAACGCGGCTCGCTTTCATCCTGGGTACCCTCCTGGACGGCTTGGAAACAGTCCTTTCGCCACTCACAACACTGCCCGCGCGGTCCTCTAGCACCTATGCCTTTCCTCCGGGCCACTTCTCCCTTGCTTCGACCATCTCCCCCCCAGGGTGAGTGATGCGGTGAACGGGCGGCCTCTGTGCGGCGGCCATGCCGGCGGAGCGGCGGTCAGGGGCACGGAGATCCGGGGCGCGCCGAAGCGGGGGGGGGGTCACTCGCTGGCGGCGGGCAATCTGGGTCGCGAGCTGAGGACGGACAGGAGCTTCTCGTTCGTCCACTCCTCGGGGATGCCGGCCCTCGGGCCCTGAAACGAGGTCACCCAGGCTTTGCCCTGGACCGGTGCGACCGCGCCGCGCGCATAGACGGCGATCCGCTGCTGGGGGACCGTCCCGTCAATCAGGACGCCGTAGAGGAAGTGACAACCCACCGCTTCCCCGGGAAGCGGCCGCTCGGTGTGATGGAGGCGGGCGCCATCGGGGCACCACACGTCGGGAGCGAATCCAGCGGCCGCCAGGTCCTCGGTGTAACGGTCCCGCTCGGCGAAGTAGCTGGCTTCGGACGTCCAGAGCGCTCGTGTTCCCGCTCGTGCCTCATTCTGGAGATTCCCCGGGTCGGGGGGCTCCAGACTCGACCCTCCGGATCCATGCACCACGCCGAGCCCGGCGACCGTCCCTCCGCGGCCGAGAGGCCCACGGCTGGCGGCGAACGCGACGAGCGCCACGAGGCCGACGAGTCCGGCAGCCACCAGCGCGCCGCGACGTCGCCCCGACCGGTATGGAGAGCGGAGCCAGTGCAGCGCCTCGGCTGCGGTGGAAAAACGGGCGGACCGCCTCGACGCCGTCAGTCGTGCGAGGAACGCGTTCTGCTTCGGGGAGAGACTCGGCACCCGAGGGAGCTCGAGGTCCATGCCGTCGGCCAGAAAGGCCGCGGGAGGCTGGCCGGTTGCCGCGTGGAGCAACGAGGCACCGAGCGCGTAGAGGTCGCTCGATTCGTCGACCGTGCCACCGAGCTGTTCGGGTGGCATGTATCCCAGCGTACCGACCAGGGTCGACCCGAAGGTGGCGCCACGCTCCAGGTGGCGGGCCGAGCCGAAGTCCACCAGCACGAGCTCGCCGTCTTCGCGGAAGAGGAGATTGGCGGGCTTGATATCCCGGTGGACGATGGGGGGCTTCCGCTGGTGAAGGCCGACCAGCGTCTCCAAGACCTGGGTGGCGACGTCGTCGAAGGCCGCCCCGGAGAGCGGTTCGCGCTGCAGCCGGGCCTGGAGCGACTCGCCCTCGATGAATTCCTGGACCAGATAGAGGCGTGTCTCGACGCCCTCGCCCACGCTGAACGCCTCGATGAATCGAGGCGTGTGGCGGTGGGTGAGGCCCTGGAGAAAAGCGGCCTCGCGGGTGAAGGCGTCGACCTGCCCGACGCTGGGGACCAGGGCGAAGAGAAGCTCCTTGATCGCTACGCGAGCGCCGTCAGACGACCGGCCGGCGTACACGCGGGCGTGCGGGTGCTGGGCGAGGATCGTCTGGACGACGTACCCCTTGACCCGCGCCGCGACCCCACACGAGGCGCAGCGCGAGAGGGCGAGCAGCCCGCCGCCGCAGGCCGAACATGTGGGATGAAAGGCTCGCTCCACGGAAACAGATCCTAGACCAGCCTCGGTCGGTGGGCATTTCCCCTCCCGCACGCGTTCTTCGCCAGCGCTAGGACCAGGTATGGCTCTTCGCCGCGGGTAGAGTTCCGGTACCGTTAGGATCCACAGAGCCTGCGGTCTCTGTTGCCCGGTGGAGCAGCTCGTCCCGTGGAAACTTCGTCAGGTAGCAAAGCAAACCTCAAGTGGACGCGAACCCCCGACGGCAGCTGGTCAGCCGCGAACGGGCGCTTCCGAGCCGCCCGATTGTCAGGAGCGCGCTGGGTCCTCGAAGACTCTCACCGCGGAACCGGCTCAGCCTTGGAGCGCACGGCGGGCGTCTACTCCTCGCTCCGAGACGCTCGAAGCGCCGCCCAGGCCGTCGTCGTGAAGGAACAAACGAAGCATACGAAACGCAGACGCCGCAGTTGACGCACCCGCGGGCGAACACCCACAGCGAGAGGCCACCTCCCGCGGGCTCGCGCCCTGCTGCTGACCGCGATCGGTACGGCGCGCGCCAGCGTCGGCTCCCGCCCCCCCTGTCGGCAGGGCTCAGCCCCTGCGCAGGACCGGAAATAGCGGCCGTCGAAGCGGGGCGGGAGTAACAACGGCGACGGGGTTAGGATGGGCGGCAGGTCGCGCGCTGAGTGCGGGGGAACCGCTCGGCGCGCTCAAGCGCGTCGCCCTGCGGGACGACCCGGCGGCCCTCGCGCTGCGCGGGTTCGGGTAGGGAAAGAAAGGAGCAGGTGATGGGCAAGGAGAGCGGCACAGATCAGCCGGCCGAGATCGTGCGCGAGTACGGACCCTTCCCCGGCGCACCGGAGGTGCACGGCGTCACCTTCGACGGCAGCCTGGTTTGGTTCGCCGGCGGCGAGAAGCTGCAGGCCTTCGAGCCGGCGAGCGGCAGGATCGTGCGCGCCCTGGACGTGGCCTGCGAGGCCGGGACAGCCTTCGACGGCCGGCACCTCTTCCAGATCGCGGGCGACCGCATCCACAAGATCGATCCGGCGACCGGCGAGGTCCTGTCGACGATCCCGGCCCCCGGCCGCGGGCGTGACTCGGGGCTGGCCTGGGGCGAGGGTACGCTGTGGGTCGGGCAATACCGCGACCGGAAGATCCACCAGATCGATCCCGACACTGGCGCGATCCTGCGCACGATCGAGTCGAACCGCTTCGTCACCGGAGTCACCTGGGTGGACGGCGAGCTCTGGCACGGGACCTGGGAAGGCGACGACTCCGACATCCGCCAGGTCGACCCCGAGACAGGCCAGGTGCTGACCCGCCTGACGATGCCCGAAGGGACGGGGGTGAGCGGGCTGGAGTCGGACCAGGGCGACCTCTTCTACGCCGGCGGTCGCGAGAGCGGCCGGGTCCGCGCCGTGCGGAAGCCAGGCCGCCGGTCAGGGCGCTAGTCGCTGCAGCGGCCCTGATGCCAATGGGTTGAGAAACTGGGCTGGCGCTACGCCTTCGTCCCGCTGGCGGCCGGATCAGCACTCGGCGTGTGGGCGATGGCGCGCCTGCGCGCGCATCCCAGAGCCGTTCAGCTCCCGAGCGGACGGCGCTAGCCTTTGAGCGATCGACTTGGCGCACAGTCTGGCGTGGGTGTACCGTTCTTTTCTTGCCAGCGATTGTCGCCGTTCGGCCCTCTGTTCCGGGAACATTCCGAGGAGTCAACGATGGCTTATCACCTCGAAGGACGCTTACTCGAAGTCTGCAACTGTCGTGTCCTGTGCCCGTGCTGGATCGGAGAGGATCCCGATTTTGGCACCTGCGACACCTTCCTTGCCTGGCGCTTCGACAAGGGAGTGATTGACGGAGTCGATGTGGCGGGACGCACGATCGCCCTGGTCGCGCACATTCCCGGCAACATCCTGAAGGGAAATTGGCGGGCGGCGGTCTACCTCGACGACAAGGTGACCCCGAAGCAGGAAGAAGCGATCCTGGGCGTGTACACAGGAAAGCTGGGTGGCCCGGTCGCCGAACTTGTGAAGCTGATCGGAGAAGTCGTATCGGTCGACAAGGTCCCGATCCAGTTCGACGTCCAAGGTGGAAAGGGGACGCTCAAGGTCGGAAGCGCCGCCTACGCCGAGCTCGAGCCGTACAAGAACGCGACGGGCGCGACAACGACACTGGCGGACACGGTCTTTTCGACGGTTCCCGGCGCGCCGGTCTTCGTCGGCAAATCCCCGCGTTACCGCTCGAAGAATGAAAAGCTGGGCATCAACCTCGACATGAGCGGCCACAACGCGCTGCAGAGCACGTTTGTCTTCGACTC
Organism: Myxococcota bacterium; assembly: GCA_046725335.1. Classification (GTDB taxonomy): domain Bacteria; phylum Myxococcota; class Myxococcia; order Myxococcales; family Myxococcaceae; genus RPRB01. Next base: position 19,051 of record JBKOYI010000008.1, read on the forward strand.
CTGACGCCGGGGTCGACCGCGACCATGGCTCGGGTTGGGGCCGCGATTCGGCGCCCGCGGCGCACCATCGTTACGTGGTTCCCGCGCTGATCGTCGTACTCGCGGCGATGGGTTGGGCGAGCATGGCGCTGTGGAGCGCGAGCCCCTACGCGCGATACCTCGACCACGGTGGCTGGCTCGACGCCCCAGGGCTCCACGCCGCTTGCCTAGCCATCCCGCAGGGCACCGTGGTCGTGCCGGCGGTACTTCACGCCGGCGCCTGGCTGCTCATGATCGTCGCCATGATGCTACCGACGACGCTGCCGCTGCTGAACATCTTCGCACGGGTCACCGCCGGGCGCGCCGAAGCCGGCCCGCTGTTGGCCCTGCTGGTGCTGGGCTACATGGCAGCCTGGGGCGGGTTCGGGCTCATCGCGCACGCCGCCGATTCGGCCGTACACCTCGCTTCGGGCAGCTCCGGCTGGCTGACGACGCACGGCTGGGTGATCGGTGCGCTGATCCTCGCGTTCGCCGGAGCGTTCCAGTTCAGCGCGCTCAAGTACCGCTGTCTCGAGCGCTGCCGTACGCCCTTCGGATTCGTCAACGCCCGCTGGAGGGGACGCCGACCTACCCGGGAGGCCTTTCGGATCGGCTTCGACCACGGCCTGTTCTGCGTTGGCTGTTGCTGGGCGTTGATGCTCGTGATGTTCGCAGTCGGCATGGGCAGCCTGGGGTGGATGCTGGCCCTCGCAGCGCTGATGGCGGCGGAGAAGAATCTGCCCTGGGGCCGGCGGATTGCGGCGCCGGCCGGAATAGGACTGCTGGCGTGGTCCGCCGCAAGCGTCGTGGCCAGTTCCGGATGACCGAGACGACCGTTCCGGACCCGCCGGGCACACTCCAGAGTGCCAGCTGCTGGACTTCTCACACGGTCGAACCTCAATGGCCGTGACGCGACGACCCCGAAACTTCTCGTGAAGCCGGGGACAAGACGAGCGCCTCCTCGGATAGGGCCTCTACGCTGCTCCCGATCCCGTGCCGAGCTCGGTGATGACCGCCGTGCGGACGTCGCGGAGCAGCCGCAGCAGCGTGGCCTCGGCGACCCGATGGCCCACCGCGGCGTCGATGGCCGTGCCCAGAGTCCCGAGCGGGGGGCGGTAGCGACCATGGAGATCGAGCTGCGTCTCGTGTGGCGTCAGGGGGTAGGCGCTGAGCGTGGCCTCCATCGTGGGAAAGAAGCCGGCGCTCTGGACGGCCTGCCAGGTGAAGTCGAGGCGCGTTCGTGGGTCGCCGACTGCAGTGACCTCGTCCGTCACGGCGCTGACCTGGAGTCGGACGTCGACGCCGACCTCCACCGGGCCCACGTTCAGGCGCAAGGTGGCCATGAGCTCGCGAGCGCGGTCATTGGCCGTCGCCGTGGCACGGGTGAAGATCCCGGCGGCGTCGGAACGGAGAAGGTCGCGGACCCGATCGTAGGGCACGGTCACGTAGTCGTAACAGCGCACCTCGCGTAACTCCGACATCATCTCCTCCACTCACCCGGTCCGAGAGAGGCCCCGCTCAGTCGGCGAGACGACACTGCCTCGATGCTCAGCTGCGCCCGGTCACCGCCTCGGGTCGGTTGGCATACCACGCGCCTGACCCCCGGGCCATCGCCTCCCCGCAGGGGAAGGCCTACACTTCCCGCTATGACACGCGTTGGGGTGCTCGTCATGTTTGGCCTGCTGCTCTCCTCGTCCGCACGGGCCAAGGATTCGGAGGCGCACATGCAGATTTCGTCACCGAGCTTCACCCATCAGGGGTCGATTCCAGAGAAGTACACCTGCGAGGGGGCCGATACCTCGCCGCCGCTCGCCTGGAGCGGAGTCCCTCCCTCCGCGAAGAGCCTGGCCCTCATCGTCGATGACCCCGATGCGCCCGATCCGAGCGCACCGAAGATGACCTGGGTTCACTGGGTCGTTTACAACTTGCCGCCACAGACCCCTTCACTTGGAGAGGGCTCGTCCCGGAAGTCGCTTCCGCAGGGGGCCAAGGAAGGGCTGAACGACTGGAAGAAGCCCGGGTACGGTGGGCCGTGCCCGCCCATCGGACGTCATCGATACTTCTTCAAGCTCTATGCGCTCGACATCGCGCTGCCTGATCTCGGCAGACCCTCGAAGGCAGATCTGTTGAAGGCGATGCAGGGCCACGTGGTCGGCAGCGCGGAGCTGGTCGGGACGTACGAGAAGAGCAGGAAGTGACGGAACTTCCAAGGAATCGACGTCCCCCCAGACGATGTCGCCTGCCCTTCAGAGTGCACCGGCGGCAAGATGATCGCCGAGGACTTGCAGGCGACTCCTGTCGTCGGAACCGACTCGCAGGTCTCGTGACGATTGAGCTGCTCCTGGGCGCTGCGCAACGGCGTTGCGCGGGCATCCAACGCCGCGTGGGCCGGCGCGTCGAAACCGCAAAGACGTGCGTCTAGATCACGCCTGCCCTCGCTTTGACGCCCTGACCGGCTTTCGCTCCAGTGGCCCGATGCTGCACCCTTTCGCGGAAGCATCGATCAGTGCGGCCAGCCGTTTGAGCCGAGTCTCTTCCTTCTTGGCGCTGATCACCCAGAAGCTGGCGGTTCGTCGATACCACGGCGGCTGTGCCTCGAAGAACTTCCAGGCCTTGGCGTTGGTCTTCAGTCTGTTCTCGTAATCGGCGCCGAGCCTGTGCAGATGCTTGTTCTCGTAGGAATAGATTTCCGATTTCTTCCGTGTGCGCGCCTCAAAGGCCTGGAGGCCGGCCGGTTGCATCAACCCCGCGTCGCTGAGCGCTTCGACCTTCTTGATGTTGACCGCACTCCAGGTACTACTGACCTGACGCGGGGTAAATCGAATCGTGTAACTGTCGTCTCCATGGGAACGCCGAACTCCATCGATCCAGCCGAAACAGAGCGCCTGGTCGACCGACTCCGGCCAGGTCATGCTCGGGCGATCCGAACCGCGCTTGTAGAAGCCGACCAGCAGCTCCGGCACACGAGCGTGGTTGGCCTGCAGCCAGCGGCGCCAGAGCTCGGGCGTGGCGAAGAACGTTGGCTTCACCCCCACAGCCTAGCGCCGACAGTGACGCCGGGCTGACGAATGCGGCCGGCTTCGACGACGGTCATGGCCTGATCGAGAACACCCCAGGCGCCCAGAGATGAAGCCGTCCGGGCCCGAACGGTTGCGCTCGCGAAAGTCTGGGCGCTGACTATGTTCCTGCCTCCTCGAAACCGGACTCCAAAGCGCCATGTCAGAGCAAGCGAACGAACTCGTTGGACCGGACCTCGAAGCAGGGATCGAGGTCAAAGAGCTGGCCGAGAACAAACCCCTCCTGGGCCATTGGCGAGGCGAGGCGGTGGTGCTGATCCGCCGGGGCGACCAGATTTCAGCTCTGGGAGCCTCGTGCTCGCACTACGGCGGACCACTCGCCGAAGGCTTGGTCGTGGGGGAGACGCTCCGCTGTCCCTGGCACCACGCCTGTATCAGCCTGAAGACCGGCGAGGCAGTCGGGGGGCCGGCACTCATCGCCGTCCCCTGCATCGAGGTGGCCCGCTCCGGGGGCCGGGTCACCGTCGGCGCGAAGAGGACGCCGCCGGCTCGCAGTCTCCGCTCCGGCGTGCCGGCCTCGGTGGTGGTTGTGGGCTCGGGCGCATCCGGCGCCGCTGCGGTGGAGATGCTGCGGCAGGAAGGCTACCGAGGACCGATCACACTCATCGGTGGGGAAGCTCCAGTGGACCGACCCAACCTCTCCAAGGACTACCTGGCCGGGACGGCGCCGGAGGAGTGGATCCCACTCCGTCCGTTGGACTTCTACCGCGAGCTGAACGTGGAACTGGTCCTCGGCAATCCGGCGGTCGCCCTCGACCTCAAGGCGCATACCGTGACGCTCCAGAGCGGCCGGCGGGTGGGTTATGGCGCCCTGCTCTACGCGCCGGGTGCCGAGCCGGTCCGGCTGCCCATTCCGGGTGCCGACCTCCCCCACGTCCGAACGCTCCGCACGCTCGAGGACAGCCGAGCTCTCATCGACTTCGCCTCCCGAGCCAAGCAAGTCGTGATCATCGGGGCCAGCTTCATCGGGCTCGAGGCGGCGGCCTCGTTCCGCCACCGGGGGCTGACCGTGCATGTGGTGGGCAAGGAGACGCTCCCGCTGGAGAGGGTCCTCGGCCCCGAGGTTGGCCGGTTCGTCCAGGGCCTGCACGTCGAGCAGGGAGTCCGCTTCCATCTCGGAACCGGGCCGCGCTCCATCTCCGCCCAGGAAGTCGAGCTGGAGAACGGGGAGAAGCTCGCCGCCGATCTGGTGGTGATGGGAGTAGGGGTCCGACCGCGGGTTCAGCTGGCCGAGGCCGCCGGGCTGCGGGTGGACAACGGCGTCACCGTAGACACCCAGCTCCGAACCAGTGCGCCGGATGTCTGGGCATCGGGGGACGTGGCCTCAGTCCCAGATCCGCGCTCCGGAGAGCGCTTGCGCATCGAGCACTGGGTCGTCGCCGAACGCCAGGGCCAGGCGGCGGCGCGTTCCATCCTCGGCCGAGGGAACCCGTTCTCGGACGTCCCGTTCTTCTGGAGCGCGCACTATGACGTGGTGCTTCGGACGATCGGCCACGCCCGTTCCTGGGAGGCGATCGAGATTCACGGCAACCTCGAGGCACGCGATGCGACGGTGGCGTACCGTCGGGGTGGAGCCGTCCTCCAGGTGGTCACCATCGGACGGGATGCAGTGAGCCTCGCTGCCGAAGCTGCGATGGAACGCGGGGACACGGCTGCGCTGGAATCCGTTCTTCATTGAGACTGGCGCTGCGCGAAAGGCGGCTCCTCCGGTTTGCTGAGCTCACCGACGACCGGCGCTGGCACGTCTGGTCGATCAGCACCCCTTGGGCCGGCTCCGCCCCCCCGGTCCTCGGAGCCGGCACTTCAGTTGGAACTCAACGCTGGAACGGCTTTCTCGGAGATCCGCGCTCGAAATTCGGGCGGTGATTGGATGGCGCGCCTCACCGAGCAGCGGTCGATGACCCGCAGCAGCGCTCCCTTGTAGCTCGGCGGGAATTCCGGCGGGAGCTCCACCTCGAATTCGACCGACTGCAGGCCACCATCCGGGGCGAAGGCCGCACGTTCGATCAACCGGACATCCTCGTAGGGGATGCCCCGTTTCGCGCAAAAGCCCTGAACGAAGACCCCCGCGCACGTTCCGAGCGAGGCGAGGAATATCTGGAACGGCGACGGTGCGGTGTCCTCTCCGCCGTTCTCTCGCGGCTGGTCCGTCACGACCCGGTGGCTTCCGAATTGAGCCTCCACCCGGCGCCGCCCGGTCAGACGAACGATGATCTTGCTTTCGCTATCCATGTCGACCTCTGCGAGCCCTCTCACAACGCTTCGAGCACGCGAAAGAGCTTGGTGTTCACTTCCTCTGCCAAGGGGGCCAAAGCCGGGTTCTGCACGTGTTGGAAGAGCACATCGGGACGAACGGTCTCGACATAGGTCGCGCCGTCGTCCCCCACGTACACGTCCACGTTGCAGGGCAGGAACACGCCAATCGAGGGCTCGGCCGACAACGCACGATGGGCGATTTCCGGAAGACAGGTGCCGAGGATGAGATAGGCGTTCCGCTCGATCCCGAGCTTCTTCTTCAGGGTGGCCTGCACGTCGATTTCGGTGAGGACACCGAATCCCTCGGCCGCCAGCGCAGCCCGTACACTCTCCACGACCTCCGGCAGAGGACGCGTCAGCCGACGTCGATGCGCATAGCTCGGCCCCTCTTCCCCTGACCGCTGAGCGGTCTTCATTGCGCCACCTCCGGCCGGCGCCGGCGTCGCTTCTCGACCTCCCGTCGAATGCTCTTGAGGTCGACCGCGCGCAGGCCTTCGATGAAGGAGTCGAGGACGGAGGGGGACAAGAATCCAGGTTGTGCGAAGACGAGGACGCCCTCCTTGAAAGCCATCACCGTCGGAATGGAGCGGATCCGGAGTTGCGCAGCGAGCTCCGGCTCTTCCTCCGTATTCACCTTTCCGAAGACGATGTCCGGGTGTCGCTCAGCCGCCGCCTCGAAAACGGGCGCGAACGCCCGGCAAGGCGGGCACCACGATGCCCAGACGTCCAAAAGGACGATTCCCCCACCGATCGTTTGCTCGAAGTTCTCGAGTCCCACCTTGACCGCTTTCATCGCTCCTCCATGGCAGATGAGAGCCAGCGGGAGAGCAAAGGATTCACTGGTCAGCCCGAGCAGGCCAACCGCTCGGCGCGCAGAATTTGCGCGGCCGAGAAATCAGCCGAGACTCGTCCGAGGGCCGGTGATCCGTAGAGCGCTGCGGACAGCGGCTCGCACCGGCGCCGGGACTTCGTCTCCGGGAATGCTCCGGCAGAGCGAGACGGTTCGCTTCAAGGCGTCGCAGGCACCCGCGCACTTGGGACAGCTGGCCAGGTGCTCTTCGATTTTCTCGCAGGCTGCCTGGTCGATGTCCTCGGAAACGAAGTCCATCAGGTCGTGGGGAAGGTTCTCGCAGGGAGCCCCGGCAGGCTCGAGCAGGTCTGCGAGGTGCTTCCGGAGCTCGGCCCGCGCACGGTGGAGCCGGGTCTTGAGATTCGCGACCTGGATTCCGAGCACGGCGGCAGCCTCCTCCGCCGAGAGACCCTCGACGTCTCGGAGGATGAGGACCTCCCGTTGGGAGATGGGCAGCGCCTGAATCGCCGCCGAGAGAGCCAGACCGAGCTCACGGGCACGAGCGCCCTCCTCTGGAGTGGCTTCACCGGCCGGAACCGACATGGCTTCCGGCGATTCGAGCGGCACCGTTGCCTCGCTGCCCGGACGGTGCGACTTGGTGCAGAAGCTCCGGGCGATCTGGTAGAGCCAGGTCGAGATCTTGGCATCCCCGCGGAATCGCTTGAGGTTCTGAAACGCGGCGAGGAGCGTCTGCTGGAGCACCTCGCGGGCGGCTTCCTCCGAACCGCACATCCTCAGACCGAAGCGGTAGACGTCTTTCTCGTAGCGGGACAAGAGGGCCTCCATGGCCGCCGGGTCGCCCCGGCGCACCTGCTTCAGCAGCTCGGTCTCATCCGCAGTCACCGCAGCACCACCCTCCACTTCTACAACACGACGCGCCGCGAATCCTTCTTCACCGGGCCAGGCTCTCATTGCCACGACACCCGAGACCTTCGAGCGCCCAACGGGCCCTTCCTCCTCGCCTGGCTCCTCGGGAAGCGCCCCTAGAACCGTTCTGACCACCGTCTTGAACGGCGGTCGCCACTGCGATGGAGTTGCGCCAGAAAGCAAGGCCAGCATGACCGACAGCTGCGACGGACCCGATCAGCCGAGTCCATCCGAGGAGCTGCGCCGCGCCGGAATGAGCGCGGTGAGCGTTGCCTTTGGCTCGCTCGGCCGCACCTGCATGACCCTGGATTCGGATTTTAGGATTCGCAACGTGTCCGCCGGACTGGACGTCTTGCTTGGTTCGGGGACGGCCCAACGCGTGGCCGGAGCACCGGCCGAAGAGCTGTTCGGCGAGGAGCTCCTTGGCGTCTCTGGGAACCTTCGTGCCGCTCTCCAGACAGGGGAGCGACGGGAGGGCTGGCGCGCCTCGTTGCGCATGGAGCCCAGCGGCTCCCGCCAGGTGTCCCTCTCCGCTGCACCTCTGCTCCATGACGTCTCGGGCGTCTGCGACCCCGAGTCGCGCTACCTCGTCGTGATTCGCCCGGTCGAGGACGAGCTGGAGGACGTGGGCGCCGGCGTTCCTACAGGTTTCGGAGGGCTCATCGCCGCCGCGCCACGAATGCTCCGCCTCCTGCGTCTGGTGGAGAGCCTGCAGCACAGCGAGGCCACGGTGCTGCTTTCGGGTGAGAGTGGCACAGGCAAGGAAGTCCTGGCGCGCGCCATCCATTCCCACTCGCCACGACGCGACGGCCGGTTCGTGGTCGTCAATTGCGCCGCCATCCCCGCCGAACTCCTCGAGTCAGAGCTCTTCGGCCACGTTCGTGGCGCGTTCACCGGCGCAGTCCGTGACCGCATCGGTCCGTTCGCCCTCGCTGACAAGGGAACACTCTTCCTCGACGAGATCGGTGAGATGCCCCCGTCGCTGCAGGCC
>JBKOYI010000062.1:0-8554 GCA_046725335.1 Myxococcota bacterium
CAGAGGCACCCGCCGCATCGTGGCCGTCGTGCTTCGCTCCTCCACCGCCCAGGCCATCCTCGAGCACCTCCGCCTCCCCTCGAGGCCTCTCCCCCTCGCTCCGGCCACCTCCCCGCCCCAGCTCGACTTCTGGTGAGCCCCCTCCAAGCCCCGAAACTCACCCGCCCTGGCCACCGGCCCCGGCCGCCCTCTACCCTCCGGCCCGTACGCGCTTCCACCCAGCGCCTCCGCCGTTACCCTTCCAGCCCCTCTCCGGGACCAGGGGCGCCGCTTCCTACCTGGACTCCCTCACGAGAATGCGGGTTGTTCTTCCTTGGATCCTATCGAGCTTCCTCAGCCTGACCGCGGGACATGCCCATCGAGATTCCCCTTCCCGACGCCGACCGCCGGCTCGCGCTTCGCTCGAGCGGGTGACTTCCGGCCCGTCACGCCGGAGGGAAAACCTCTTGAAGCAGTGGGAAAGCATGAGCCCCGCCCAGCGGGACGCTCGTCTCACTGAGCTCGCCGCCGAGCGCGTGTACTGGGAAGAGCGGGAACGGTGGGTGCAGGCACAGGTGGAGGACGGGGGGTACGACGTCGAGTGGCTAGCGAGCGGCGGGGTGACGGTGTACGAGTCGTCGTGATGAGTAACAGCTCCCGAACGCCAGCGGTGAAGTTCGGGCCGGCGAGCAGCTCGTCGTTCGGGGTGGACGTGGAACGGGCGGTCCTCGATTGGTTCCGGGCCCGGGGAATCTCGCCGAAGGCGAACCGGGCCATGGTGGTCAAGACGGCCGTCGTCGTCGGCTGGGTCGCCGCCGCGTACGCGCCCATCCTCGCTGCCGGCGTCCCGTGGTCCGTCCGTTGGTGCGGCTGTCTGTTTCTGGGCCTGGGACTGGCCGGGCTCGGAATGGCAGTGGGGCACGACGCGCTGCACGGCGCCTACTCGGACCGCCCATGGGTCAACCGTTTCCTGGGGCTGGCGTTCGACGTGATGGGGGCCAACGGATACATCTGGAGGTTTACCCACAACATCGTCCACCACACCTATACGAACATCGACGGGGTCGACATGGACATCGACTTCGGTCCCATCGTTCGCATGGCTCCATCGACGCCGTGGAGACCGCACCACCGCTACCAGAGTCTCTACGCGTTCGGGCTCTACGCACTGGCGGGCATCCACTGGCTGCTGGCCAAGGATTTCATCTATTTCGTCCGCCGGCGGCTCGGCCCCTACCACACGCTTCGCCATCGGTGGACGGCGTGGGCGGGCCTGGTCGGCGGACGGATGCTGGTACTCGTTTACTCGGTGGTGCTCCCCCTCTGGGTACTCCGGCCGGCCTGGTGGCAATTCCTCATCGGCTGGCTCACCGTCTACGTGACGGCCGGGTTGGTGCTGGCGTTGACCTTCCAGCTGGCACACGCCGTGACCGAGGTCGAGATGCCGGTGCCGCCAACGAGCGGACGGCTGGACGCCTTCGCCCTCCATCAGATGAACACGACGGCGGACTTTGCCTGCGCCAACCGGCTGCTGACCTGGTACGTGGGCGGTCTCAACTTTCAGGTGGAGCACCACCTGTTCCCGGACGTCTGCAGCATCCACTACCCTGCCCTGCGCCTGATCCTCCGGGACGTCGCCGCCCGCCACGGCGTGCGGTGTCGAGAGTTTCCGACGCTGCGCTCGGCGCTGGCCTCGCACGTTCGGCACCTCTGGCGGCTGGGCCGTGCTCCGAATCGAGTGGCCGGTGGGGTGCTGGCGTGACGAGTGTCGGGCCCGGGAGGCGATGTTAGCGGGCTTCGCTCACGGGGGCCGCGTCCGCTCGGTCGGCGATCCGGAATGCGCAGCGCCGGTCTCCGCGCAAGAGGTGCTCCACCCGTTCCACGGACACGTCATCCCCGAGAACGGTCCGAAAGAGGGATAGTTCACCAGCGCAGAGCTTCGAACAGAACTGCGCTGCCTTCGCGATGGAACAGTGGTTCTGCACCAGCTCCAACGCGCCGTCGCGCCCGCGTGCCCACTCCGCCATGTACCCTTCCTCGCGCCGTAGCCGGGCGAGGCTGGCCACACGCTCCTCGAGGGGAGCATCAGGCTCGGGCATCCGCGTGCGATAGCTGCCGGCCTGCTGGCGTGTCCGCTCCTCGGTGAGACGCTCGAGGCCCTCGTCACCGAAGGCGCTGCGAATCGCCTCGAGCATGCCGACCGCGAGCTCCGCGTGGCAGTCCGGGAATCGATCGTAGGCCTTGGACGTGAGCTGCCATACGCGCGGGGGTCGGCCGACCTTGCGCCGTTCGTCCGTGAAGTCGACGAACCCCTCGCCCTGCAGCACCGCGAGATGCTGGCGGACGGCCATCGTGGTGACCCTCAACTTCTTGGCCATCCGCGACGCCGTCTGCGGGCCTTTGGTCTTGAGCAGGAAGAGGACACGTTCGCGGCTAGACCGAGGTGCGTCCGAATCCATGGCGGCAGGATACGCGCCCTCCTCTACTTTGGCAAGTTAGCAAAGTATATTCTTGACAAACTGCCAGAAGGCATGTACTTTTCTGACCATCGAAGGTTGCCCGACGTCGGGGCCGCTCCGGTCGGCTTCGCCGGAGGCCGCCACGAGGAGTGCCTGAGGATGACCCCCGTCCAAAGTGAAGTCCAGGAGCTCGCCAGCCGCGAGTACAAGTACGGGTTCGTCACGAACCTCGAGGCGGACGCCGCGCCGCGCGGCCTCACCGAGGACACCATCCGTCTCATCTCGGCGAAGAAGAATGAGCCGGAGTGGATGCTCGATTGGCGGCTTCGGGCGTACCGCCACTGGCTCACGATGGAGGAGCCGCGCTGGCAGAACGTCCGTTACGCCCCCATCGACTACCAGGACATCATCTACTACTCGGCGCCGAAGCCCAAGACGCCCGGTCCCGAGAGCCTCGACGAGGTCGATCCCGAACTCCGGACGATGTTCAACAAGCTCGGCATCTCCCTCGCCGAGCAGGAACGCCTCGCCGGTGTCGCCGTGGACGCCGTCGTCGACTCGGTCTCGGTGGCCACCACCTTCAAGAAGAAGCTCGCCGACGTGGGCGTGATCTTCTGCTCGTTCTCGGAGGCGGTACAGGACCATTCGGAGCTGATCAGGAAGTACCTCGGTTCGGTGGTGCCCTACAGCGACAACTTCTTCGCCACGCTCAACTCCGCCGTCTTCTCCGACGGTTCCTTCTGCTTCGTCCCCAAGGGCGTGCGCTGCCCGATGGAGCTCTCGACCTACTTCCGCATCAACGCCGCGGACACGGGCCAGTTCGAGCGAACGCTGATCGTCGCCGAAGAGGGCGCCTACGTGAGCTACCTCGAGGGCTGCACGGCGCCCATCCGGGACAAGAACCAGCTCCACGCCGCCGTCGTCGAACTCATCGCGCTCGAGGGTGCGCAGATCAAGTACTCCACCGTCCAGAACTGGTACCCAGGCGACGCCGAGGGCCGCGGCGGCATCTACAACTTCGTTACCAAGCGCGGCAAGTGCGCAGGCCGCAGCTCGAAGATCTCCTGGACCCAGGTCGAGACCGGTTCCGCCATCACCTGGAAGTACCCGAGCGTCATCCTCCAGGGCGATGACTCCGTCGGCGAGTTCCACTCCGTTGCCCTGACAAACAACCGTCAGCAGGCCGATACCGGCACGAAGATGATTCACATCGGGAAGAACACCCGGAGCACCATCCTCTCCAAGGGTATCTCCGCCGGCCGGGGGCAGAACACCTACCGCGGGCTGGTGAAGATGCTCAAGTCGGCCCGCGGAGCCCGGAACCACACGCGGTGTGATTCGCTGCTTCTGGGCGACGAGTGCGGAGCGCACACCTTCCCGTACGTCGAAGTGAAGAACCCGACCGCTCAGGTCGAGCATGAGGCGTCCACTTCGAAGATTGGCGAGGACCAGCTCTTCTACTGCCGCCAGCGAGGCATCCGCGAAGAGGACGCGGTGTCGATGATCGTCAATGGCTTCTGCCGCGAGGTGTTCAAGGAGCTTCCAATGGAGTTCGCCGTCGAGGCGCAGAAGCTCCTCAGCGTCAGTCTGGAAGGGAGCATCGGGTGATGTTGCACGTCCGGAACCTTCACGCCACGGTCGGAGGCAAAGAGATTCTCCGCGGTGTGGATCTCGACGTCCGTGCCGGCGAAGTACACGCCATCATGGGTCCGAACGGATCGGGCAAGAGCACGCTGGCCCATGTTCTCGCGGGTCACGAGACCTACGAAGTGACCTCAGGGCAAGTGCTCTATGAAGGCAAGAACCTCTTAGCGATGACGCCTGAGGACCGGGCGGTCGCTGGCGTCTTTCTCGCTTTCCAGTACCCGGTCGAGATACCCGGGGTCGGCAACCTCTATTTTCTGCGCACGGCGCTCAACGCCCTGCGGAAGCAGCGTGGGCTCGACGAGCTCGACGCCATGGACTTCCTCGCGCTCGCAAAGGAGCGGATGAAGCTGGTCGAGATGGACCAGAGCTTCGTCACACGGTCGGTCAACGAAGGCTTCTCTGGCGGCGAGAAGAAGCGCAACGAGATTTTCCAGATGGCGATCCTCGAGCCGAAGCTCGCCGTCCTGGACGAGACCGACTCGGGGCTCGACATCGACGCGCTCCGCATCGTCGCCAGCGGCGTCAATACGCTGCGGGCCAAGGACCGTGCCATCCTCGTCATCACACACTACCAGCGGATCCTCGACTACATCCTTCCTGATCGCGTCCACGTCATGGCGAACGGACGCATCGTGCGGTCGGGCGACAAGGAGCTCGCACTCGAGCTCGAGCAGCGCGGGTACGTGGGCCTGGAGGAGGACACTCCCTCCCCTCGCGCCGCGACGGGCGCCGGAGCGGTGTCGTGAAAGCGGCGGCGGGGGCCCTTCTCGAAGGCTTCGCGCGCCTGGAAACCAAGCGCAACGGGGCGCAGCCGATCTGGCTCAAGGGGCTCCGACAGGCGGCCTTTCAGTGGGTTTCGGAGCGTGGCTTCCCGAGCACCAAGGATGAGGCTTGGAAGTACACACCCGTCGGCGCCATCCTGGAGGTTCCGTTCAAGCCGGCGGAGCCAGGCATGGGTCGCCGTCTCTCTCACGAGGCCATTGGACACCTCGCGGCGAACGTCGGGGGCACGCGGCTGATCTTCGTCAACGGTTACTTCGCTCCGGCACTCTCCTCCCTCTCGCAACTCCCGAAGGGAGTCAAGGTGACGAGCCTGGCCTCGGCACTCATCGAAGAAGGCGAGCGCCTCGAGCCGATCCTATCGCGACCCTTCCGTGAACAGCCTCACGCCTTCACGGCGCTGAATGCCGCGCTGGTGCAGGACGGAGCATTCGTTGAGATCCCGCCGAATGCCGTTCTGAACGAGCCCATCCACCTCCTCTACCTGACGGACACCAACGCTTCTGCGTTGGCGTCGCATCCCCGGTCGATCATCCTCGCCGGCGCCGGAAGTCGCGCCACCATCATCGAAAGCTATGCGGGAATCCTCGGGGATGTGTACCTCACCAATGCCGTCACCGAGGTGGTCCTCGATAAAGGTGCCACCGTCGAACATTACAAGCTTCAGAACGAGACGGAGACGGCGTTCCACGTAGCCCTCCTGAACGTGCGGCAGAACGCCGGCAGCCGGTTCTCGTCGTTCTTGCTGGCGCTCGGTTCGTCCATCGGGAGGCATGAAGTGAAGGTACGACTCGAGGGCAAGGGGGCCACCGTCCTCCTGAACGGGCTGTACATGCCCCACGGCGAGCAGCACCTCGACAACCCCACGACCATCGAGCACACGTCGCCGGCCTGCACCAGTCGAGAGCTCTACAAGGGGGTCGTCGACGGTCATGGACGCGGAGTCTTCGATGGGCGAATCGTCGTGCACCCGGGTGCCGCGAAGACCGATGCCAGCCAGACGAACAAAAATCTCTTATTGTCGGAATGGGCCCAGGTCGACACGCGCCCTCGGCTGGAGATCTTCGCAGACGACGTGAAATGCGCGCATGGCGCCGCCGTCGGACAGCTGGACGAGGACGCCGTCTTCTACCTCCGCTCGAGGGGCGTACCAGGGCTGGTGGCTCGCAGCCTCCTCACCTATGCGTTCGTACGCGAGGTCGTCCAGCTCATCGAACTCGGCTCCCTCCGATCGTGGGTCGAGGCATTGGTCGCTGCGCGGCTTCCGGGCGGAGCCGTGGAGGTAGTGGCATGAGGGCGGGGCGCACGACTGCTCTTGCGCCGACGCTGCGGGCGGCCGCGTTCGATGTGCTCCGCGTACGCGAGGACTTCCCCATCCTCCGGGAAGTGGTTCACGGCAAGCCACTGGTGTACCTCGACAGCGCGGCGACGAGCCAGAAGCCACAAGCGGTGATCGACGCAATGTCGCGGTTTTTCCTGAAGGAGAACGCCAACGTCCATCGCGGCGTTCACTATCTTTCGGAGCGAGCGACCGACGAATTCGAGGGGGCCCGCACCACCGTGCAGCGGTTCCTCAACGCCAAGCACGCCCACGAAATCATCTTCGTCCGCGGGACGACCGAGGCCATCAACCTGGTGGCGCAGACCTACGCCAAGAAGCACGTGGGTGAGAGCGATGAGGTGCTCATCACGGCGATGGAGCATCACTCGAACATCGTTCCGTGGCAGATGCTCTGCGAGGAGAAGGGCGCTCGGCTGCGAGTTGCTCCCATCAGCGACGCGGGAGAGCTCCTGCTTGATGAGTTCGTCAAGCTCATCGGACCGAGAACGAAGCTCGTCGCGGTGACCCACGTCTCCAACGTGCTCGGCAGCATCAACCCCATCCGGCAGATCGTTGAGATGGCACACGCACAGGGCGTCCCCGTCCTAGTGGACGGGGCGCAGGCGGTGCCCCACCTCCGGGTGGACGTGCAGGCGCTCGGCTGTGACTTCTACGCGCTCTCGGGCCACAAGGTGTACGGGCCGACCGGAATCGGGGTTCTCTACGGAACCACCGACCTGCTCGAGGAGATGCCGCCCTACCAAGGGGGCGGCGACATGATCCTCTCGGTCACCTTCGAGAAGACCATCTACAACAAGCTCCCCCACAAGTTCGAGGCCGGTACGCCCAACATGGCGGGAGCGGTCGGCATGGCGACTGCGATCGACTACCTCACCTGCCTCGAGCGAGACGGCCTGGCAGCCCATGAAGAGGAGGTACTCACCTACGGAACGCGCATGCTCTCCGAGGTTCCGGGGCTGAGGCTCATCGGAACGGCGAACCCCAAGGCGAGTGTCATCTCCTTCGTTCTCGATGGCATTCACCCGCACGATGTCGGAACGATCCTTGACCGGGAGGGCATTGCCGTTCGCACCGGGCACCACTGCGCCCAGCCGCTGATGAAGCGCCTTGGCGTCCCGGCCACCGCCCGGGCATCGCTCGCTTGTTACAGCACGCGGCAGGACATCGACGCGCTGGTCGCTGGCCTCACGAAGGTTCGGGAGGTCTTTCGATGAGCGTCGATCTGCGGGACCTGTACCAGGAAGTGGTCATCGACCACAGCAAGCAGCCGCGGAACTTCCGCAAGCTGGACGGCGCGACGCGGACGGTCGATGGCTTCAATCCCCTCTGCGGCGACCAGCTCACGCTCTACGTCAAGCTCGCGGACGGCATGATCGAGGACATCGCGTTCCAGGGCTCTGGCTGCGCCATCTCGAAGGCGTCCGCGTCGTTGATGACGTCCGCGCTGAAGGGCCACACCCAGGCCGAGGCCCAGGCGCTCTTCGAGCGAGTACACACCATGCTCACCGAGGGACCCGAAGGCGGGGTCGAGCCAGAGGAGCTCGGCAAGCTCGCGGTCCTGTCAGGTGTCTGGCAGTTCCCGGTGCGGATCAAGTGCGCAACCCTCGCCTGGTATGCGCTTCGGAACGCGCTCGAGGGGCGAGGCGACAGGGTCTCGACGGAGTAGACGGCCATGCGCACAGGTGGACATCAACCGATCACCCTCAAGCGGGACTGCGTAGGGACGCTGATCCCCAGCGGTGACAAGGTCACGCTACCGCGCGGCGACGTGGTCGAAGTCACCCAGGCGCTCGGCGGGAGCTTCACCGTGAGGCCCGGGGTGGGCTACCTGGTCCGCGTCTCGGCCGACGACGCCGACGCTCTCGGCCTGGAGAACGAGTTGCCGAAGGACGCGTCGCCGGCCGATGCGGCGGCGTTCAATTTGGAAAAGGTCATCGAGAGCCTGAAGACGGTCTTCGACCCGGAGATCCCGGTCAACGTGGTGGACCTCGGGCTGATTTACGTCTG
The DNA here is from genome assembly GCA_046725335.1 of Myxococcota bacterium. GTDB lineage: Bacteria > Myxococcota > Myxococcia > Myxococcales > Myxococcaceae > RPRB01. The sequence goes on from JBKOYI010000062.1 coordinate 8,215, forward strand.
CGAGGGGCAGCCGCTTCCGGACGGCGGACACCGGGTCGAGATCAAGATGTCCATGACCGCTCCGGGCTGCGGCATGGGCGACGTACTCAAGGACGATGCCCGCGCGAAACTTCTGGCGGTTCCTGGCGTGCGGGAGGTGGACATCGAGCTCGTCTGGGACCCGCCGTGGGATCCCAGCCGGATGTCCGAAGCCGCTCGACTACAACTCGGAATGCTGTGAGGAGATGTCAATGGCGGTCCTCGAAATCACACCCGCGACAACGATGGAGGCGATCCTCCATGCCTACCCGACCGCCAAGGTGGGGTTGTTCCAGCGGTACCACGTAGGCGGCTGCGATGC
>JBKOYI010000033.1:0-6426 GCA_046725335.1 Myxococcota bacterium
ACCAGACCGAGGATGGATAGCCGGAAGACCATGTTGACTGCTCCTGTGCGGCGCGGTGCGAGAGCCGAGGACCGCGTGCCCTCTGGATGCCCACGCCTGGACGCCTGGAACGCGCCACCGCCGGGAAAGATCTTCGAGCCCCCGTTGGTGCCCCGGTCGGGGGGAGTCGGAGCCGGTCCCACGTCGACGGCAGAGGAGGCAATCCTCGAGCTTCGCGGCGGGGACGCGCCTCGAGGCTCGAGGCGGCCCTGCCCTTCAATCTCGGAACGCGATATCGACGGAAGCGTGCGCAGAACCGCGGCCTTCCTCCCGCTCGCCCTGCTGCTGCTCGGCTCCAAGGCCCAGACTGCCCCGTCGCTGGAGGTCGTCCCGCCGCGGGTGAAGCCCGGCGACCTGGTGCTGCTGGTCGTCCATGGCGCGGGAGCCGTGGACCCGGTCGGTACGGTCGCCTCCCGGGAAGTCCACTTCTACCGCGTCGATGAGCACGCCGAAGCGATCGTGGGGATCCCGGTCGAGGAACAACCGGGCCTTCTGGAGGCGCAGGTGAGCGCTTCGGGCGCGACGCTCTCCGCTCCAGTGGAGATCCTCCCCCCCGAGTTCCCCGAACGGCAGCTGACGGTTGCCCGAAAGTTCGTCCACGTCCCCAAGTCCGCTCGAGCGCGGATCGCTGCTGATCAGGCTGCCTTCCAGAAAGTCTGGGAGCTGCCCCTTCGTCCGCGCGCCTTCAACGACAACTTCCAGAAACCCCGTGATTCGGAGATCACCGCCCACTTCGGCGACAAGCGCACGCTCAATGGCCGCAAGACGACCCAGCACTACGGGCTCGATCTGGTGGGGGCCACCGGGGACGAGGTCCGCGCCGCCAACGACGGCAAGGTGGTGATGGTGCGCGACTGCTACACCTCCGGAAACACCGTCCTCCTCGACCACGGGGGCGGGCTGGTCACTGCCTACTTCCATCTGTCGAAGTTCGACGTCCGCCAGGGAGAGGAGGTCAAGCGCGGCCAGCTCCTGGGCCTGGTCGGCAAGACCGGACGGGTCACCGGCGCGCATCTGCACTTCGGCGCGCACATCGACGGGCTGTGGGTCAATCCGCAGGCCCTGCTGGCTCTTCCCTTTCCGGGAGGAGTCACCCCGCCAGCCATCTTCCTGACGCCCGAGCCACCCGATGCCGGTCTTCTCCTCCCCGGCGCCGAGGCCACCTCCCTGGACCCGTCGCCCTCGACCCGATCGGGCTCAGGGCCGGCGGTGGTCGCGCCGGCTCAACCGGACGCCAGCGCCAGGCACTGATGGCGAAGACCACTCTGGTTTATCGGCCCTCGCTTGCCCTGGCGGCCGATCTCAGCGTCGCGCCTCCGGTCACTTGGCTCGGGCCAAGCTCGCTCCAGCGCTCCTTGATCTCTGCCGCCATTGCGGGCGCGATCCATCCGACCAACCAGGGTGGTCTGCGCCATGAGGTCCGTTCATTCCCAGCCAGGTACTCACCACTGCTGGGGCAGGGAGAGCGCCTTCCGTGCTTCATCGGGGCTCATGGGCTCCCGGCCGACATCCCGAGCCATCCGCACCGCCTTCTCCACCAGCGGCCCGTTGCCTTTGGCCATCTGGGTGCCGGCGGCGTCGAGGTAGAAATTGTCCTCCAGCCCCACCCGAACGTTGCCCCCCAGCGCCAGAGCAGCGCCGACGAGCCGCCACTGCGCCCGACCGATCCCGATGACCTCCCAGGTGTCTTGAGGGGTGATGGAGCGGGCCATCGTGGCCAACGTCTCGGCCTCGGGCGGCGCTCCCCCCAGGACGCCCAGCACGAAGCTGTACTGCAGCGGCCGCTTCAGGGCGCCCAGCTGGAGAAGCGGTTCGGCGTTGGCCACGTGTCCCAGGTCGAAGCACTCCAGCTCCGGCTTCACCCCGCCCTCGCGCATGGCCTTGGCGGCCAGGAGGATGTCGCCAAAGGGGTTGGGGAAGACCAGATCGAACACGAAGGCCCGACGGCCCGCCGAATACTTCGCGTAGTTCATCGACCCCATGTTCAGCGCCGCCATCTCCGGCCGCGTCTTCCACACGTAGGCCAGCCGGTCGTTCTTCTCCGCCTCCGTCTCCACTCCCATGTTGAAGCCCCCGGTGGAGAAGTTGAGGATGATCGGCGAGCGGGCGCGGACTTCGTCGTGGATCTGCCGGTAAGTCTCCGCCGACCAGGTGGCCGCGCCGGTCTGAGGCTCCCGGGCGTGGATGTGCACCACCGCCGCCCCAGCCTCGTAGGCGCGCCGAGCCTCCTCGCCGATCTCCTCGGGGCTATAGGGCAGCTCGGGACACTGCTCGCGGGTGGCGAGGACGCCGGTGAGAGCGGCAGTGACGATGACTCGGTCCTGGGCCATGAGTCTCCCGCCCTCCCCTAGCGATCCTTCCAGGCGGGGGCCCGCCGCTCCTGGAAGGCGGCCACACCCTCGGCAGCATCCTCGGCTCCGAGGTTGAGGGAGAGCTGACCGGCGAGGAAATCCATGGCCTTCCCGAGTGGGATGTCCTCGGCGCTCCGGAAGGCGGCCTTGCCCAGGGCGAGGACGGCGCGGCTCTTCCCCGCGATGCGGCGGCTCAGGGCTCGGGTGGCCTCATCCAGCTTGGCGCGAGGGACGACGCGGTTCACAATGCCCCAGCGCAGCGCCTCTTCGGCAGAGAGCCGGTCCCCGGTGAGCACCATCTGCAGTGCCCGCTTCCGTCCGACATGCCGCTGGAGCCAGGCCAGGACCATCATGGGAAAGAGGCCCACGTCGACTTCCGGCGTCCCCAGTTCTGCAGAATCGACGGCCACCGCCAGATCGCAGGCCAAGACCAGCCCCAATCCGCCAGCCAACGCGTGTCCGTTGACCCGGGCAATCGTCGGCCGACTGCATGCGCCCAGCCGCTCCAGCAACGTTCCGTACCGCCGCCCGAGCGCGTGTCCGGCCAGCGACCCTCCCTCGGGCAGGCTGCTCAGGTCGCCACCGGCACAGAAAACCCGGTCCCCCGCGCCGGTAAGCACGACGACCCGGACGGTTGAATCGGCCTCCACCTGGTCCAGCGCCTGGAGCAGCCCGTCGAGCACCGGCGCCGACAGTGCGTTCCGCGCCGCCGGTCGGTCGATGGTCAGGAGCGCTTGACCGTCTTCAACCTGGGTGCGGACCGGTCCTTCTTCCATCGTCCCTCCTCCGAGGGGCCTCCTCGCGCTCCATCCAGGAACAGAGAAGTGAGCTGGTCCTGGGCGTGCGCCAGCAGTTCGGTGTCGCGCGGATCGAGGAGCCCCATCACGAAGCTGGTCAGGCTCATCTCCACCGCCCCGAAGAGGATGGCGGCGCACAGTGCCGGCTCGAGCCCCTCGCGCAGCTCACCTTTGGCCTTGGCTCGCTCGAACATCCGGGTGATGAACCCCAGCACCTCGGCGAAGGCTGTGCGGCGATTGGCTTCGCCGGTGCTCGGGCTGCGAGCAAACTCGAGAACCAGGACACGGACCCCACGGGGATCGATGCGGTAGGCCTCGAAGACCACCTGGCTGATGCGCTGGATCTTGGTCTCCAGCGACGCGGACATCTCGGCAGCGTCGCGGAGCCGAGCCACGAAGCCGCCCCAGCCGGTCTCGAAGACGAGCTGGAGCAGCTCCTCCTTGTTCTTGAAGTAGTGGTAGACGAGCCCGTAGGCCACGCCGGCCTCTCGCGCCACGTCGGCGATGCGGCAGCCGTGGTAGCCCTTCCGGGCGAAGACCTCCACCGCGGCGCGCAGGATGGTCTTGCGCCGGTCCTGGTCGCGCATCTCCGCCGCAGTCGCCGCTTTCGATCCCACGGGTCGGCCTCCACCTGGGGGTTGACTCGAAAATCAGTCCGCCGACCCTACGGGCCGGGACGCCAGGCGGTCAAGCTCATCGCAATGGGGAGCCCGCCGGCACCCGCAGCACGCCCCTGGCCGCCTCGAGGGGACGATCGAGAGTCAGACCGTGGCCTGGGAGGCAAACATGGCCCGGGCGACCCCGAGCAGCTTCTCCACGTCCCGACTGTCCAGATGGCGGGAGCGCACGAACTCGGAGATGGGCCGCAGCAGCTCCTCCCCGTTGGGGCCGCCCTGGGCCGGCTCGACAAAGAGCTCGGCCAGGCTGACGCCCAAAGCCTCGGCCAGGGAGGCGAGGGTTTCGACGTGGGCCACTCGCTCGCCACGCTCGATCATGGAGAGGAAGGACACGCTGATCTTCGCTCGCTCGGCGAGGTCTTCCTGCGTCCAGCGCTCCGGCCGCTGGGTACGGAGGTCGCGGATCCTTCGGCCGATTCGCTTGCCGATGTCCGACACCGGAAGGCCTCCGCGCGGGGGTGTGGGTCAGCGACCGCAAGCTGGCCTAAACGGAACGTTTTGTCCAGCTTGCGGGGCTGTCGGGGCTAGCTGGCCCCGAAGGTTCCGAAGTTCTGAATGGTCAGCAGGAAGAGGATGTCCGGGAAGCGCCACTGGAAGGTGCTGAGCTCGAATTTCGAGGGGTCGCTGGCGGTAGGCCGGTACTGACCACCGGGCGGGGGAAGGCGCCCGATGATGTCGAGGCGCCAACAATTACAGGCCGGGGCGAAGGAGAGGCCGAAGCTCTGCTGGCCAAGCAGGCTGTAGCTCCCCTGGAGCGCCTGGTCCGCCGAAACGACGGTGACTCCGTCCTCGGCGACGGGTTGGCCGTTCGCGTTTCGGCGGGTCCAACTCGCCGCCGGGTACAGAGTCCCGGCATAGGTGATGCCGAGGCCGAAGACGAGGCTGATGCGCGCCTCGAGCGTGATAGCCGTCTGACGCTGGCCGTTGGTGAGGTTGGCCGGGATGGGCCCCCCGACGAGTGCGTCGATCCCCGCCCGTTCATTGCTACCCCCACCAAAGCGCGCCAGGTCTGCGGCGTTTATTGCCGAGCTCGCCGTTCCTGAGCCGGGGGTGGCGAGGTTTCTCGGTCCGGTCGCGTCACGGTCGAAGAACTCGGCCGGCAAGTAGAGCTGGTCGAAGCGTGCCGTCAGTCCGAGCCAGGGCAACTGACAGGAGGCAAAGGCTGCCCAGAGCCCAGGCGCGCTGCGCTGGGAGTCGTAGCGGAAGGTGACGCCGCCGCTGAAGGGCGCGTATGCGGTCCGCACACTCACGACGGTGTCCGCAAGACGGTTGGCCTGCCGGAAGTCGAACTCCTGCGCGATGTCCAGTCGCAGCAGCTCCTGCATCAGGAGACCGGTGCGGCGACTCAGCGTCTGGGTGACACGTGCTACGCCCTGCCGGAGCGGAGCCTGGAAGATGGCGCCGTCGATCTCGTCGTAGAAGCGGTTCTCAACGGGTTCATTGGGTCCGGTGGGGGTGTTGCCCGGAACGGCCCCCCACTGCCCCGGAATCTCCCGGTACTCGATGCTGGGTTGGATGGCATGGCGCAGACCGTTGGCGAAGGTGCGCGAGACTTCGGACAAGATGAGCAGGTCACCGACGATGTAGCCGCGCTGGTGCGTGTTTCCCGTCACTTCCCCGAGGTAGAAGTCCTGTCGGAGCCACGCGGTAGGTCGGATGCGGAGCCAGTCGCCGACGCCAAAGCTCCCGGTGATGCGCGGCACGAGGTCGAGCCGGGCGCGAGCCTCTCGCTCTCCCCGATCCCAGACCCGATTCCCCTGCGAGAGTAGATCTCTCTGGGGATTAGCCGGATCGACGAGCGGTGGGATCCCCAGCTGATACAGCCCGTCGACGCCTTCGTCGCCCGAATGGCCGCTGAACGGCGCCAGCCGGGTCGTGTCGGCGGTGAAGCTCCAGCTGAAGTGATCGCCGATCGGCCGCTCCGGCAAGGACAGATGGAGCGACGGCAACTTCTGAAGCGTGCCGGGACCGCGCAACCACTGTCCGCGATTCAGCCCTGCGTACGGATAGCGAGGGTCTCCCGTTGGGGTGTTCTGAGCAGGAGAGTTGTCCTGGTGCGGATCGAGGCCGGTGAGGGGATAGGGCCAGGTGTTGCCCTCAAAGAGGCTGAAGCCTCCCCAAAACGTGTCCTGCTGGGCTGTACCTTCGACCGCAAAGAAGCTGTCGTCGGTTCGACGTGTGATGACGGCCGAAGTGCGCAGGTACTGATTGGCTTGCTGGGTGACGTCGGTCACCGTGTCCTTCACCACGGCGGAATCCGAGACGAGGTTCACGTCGAGCCGCGCGCTCCAGGGTCCGCCGAAGGACTGGGCGACGAACCCGTTCAGGCTTCCACGGAAGCCCCGAGCCTCGTCGAGCACAGCCGTCGGATTCGATATCGAGCCGTAATAGGCCAGTGTCCGAGGATCGCGGATGTGGAGTCGGTCATCGAAAACCAACAATTCGAGATCACCACGCGTGTCGCGGGAGTGGGCCCATCGGACTTCGGTGTCGAGACTCGGCCCCTTGATGCCCTGCGCGAACCCCCCAGGAGTCGGGGGAGTTGTGCTCCCGAAGGTGTAG
>JBKOYI010000141.1:0-13883 GCA_046725335.1 Myxococcota bacterium
CTGCGGATCCCGGTGGTGATCGGCATCCGCGCCGTCCCCACCTGACGCTGGCCGCACGTCGCGCAACGTTCGGCGGAATCGGGAACGTGGCTGCCGCAGCGGTAGCAGAGCAAGTGCGGGGACTCCTGACGTTGGAAGGAGAGGCCCGGAGTCTACACGCCCGGCGCAAGCGCCCGAAGCAGGTGAGGCTAGCGGCCGGTGGAGCCGAAGCCTCCGTCCATTCGAGTGGTGGTAGGTAATTCGTCCACCTCTTCCAGCGCTGCGTGTGACACCGGCGCCACCACCAGCTGAGCGATTCGCTCGCCACGCCGCAGCGTGTACGGCTCACCAGAGAGATTCACCAGCAGCACCTGGATCTCGCCCCGGTAGTCGGAGTCGATGGTCCCCGGAGCATTGATGCAGGTGATCCCATGTCGGAGAGCGAGCCCCGAACGAGGCCGCACCTGCGCTTCGTGCCCTTCGGGCAAGGCGATGGCCAGCCCGGAGGGCACCGCTCGCCGAGCCAGCGGGGCCAAGGTCCACTCCCCCTCGATGTCAGCGGAGAGGTCCAGCCCGGCCGCCCCCGCGCTCTGGTAGCGCGGCAGGGGCAACGGCGAGGCGTGGGTGCGCACCCGCCGGACCAGGACGCGCAAAGGCGCCATCGCGGCCTCAGGCCTTGGCCTTGGGCGTCTCGTCCACCACCGGGGTGGCCGCCGGGGCAACCGCTCCTGCCCGCTCGGCCAGGGCCTCCTTGCGAGAGAGACGGATCTTCCCGGTCCGATCGATGCTGATGACCTTCACCATCACCTCGTCGCCCTCCTTGAGGACGTCGGAGACGCTCTTCACCCGCTTGTCCGACAGCTCGGAGATGTGGATGAGCCCATCGGTTCCGGGGAACAGCTCCACGAAGGCGCCGAACTCGGCGATCTTCCGGACCGTGCCCAGGTAGATCTTCCCCACCTCCGCTTCGCGAGTGAGGGCCTGAATCATGCTGATGGCCTGCTGCACCGCCTCGGAGTTGTTGGAGGCGATGTCCACCCGGCCCGAGTCCTCGATATTGATGGTCGCGCCGGTGCGGGCAATGATGTCCTTGATCACCTTGCCACCCGGCCCGATGACGTTCTTGATGAACTCCGGGCGGATCATGATGGTGGTGATCCGCGGCGCGTAGCGGCTGATCTCCTTCCGCGGCGCATCGATGGCCTTCAACATTTCCCCCAGGATGTGCAACCGGCCGCGCCGGGCCTGCTCCAGCGCCCGGCTCATGATCTCCGTGGTCAGCCCGGTGATCTTGATGTCCATCTGGATGCTGGTGATGCCATCCCGGGTCCCGCAGACCTTGAAGTCCATGTCACCGAGGTGATCTTCGTCGCCGAGGATGTCGGAAAGGATGGCGACCCGTTCACCCTCCTTCACCAGACCCATGGCGATCCCGGCCACCGGAGCCTTGATGGGGACACCGGCATCCATCAGGCACAGCGTCCCTCCGCACACCGAGGCCATCGAGCTCGATCCGTTGGACTCCAGAATGTCCGAGACGATGCGGATGGTGTAGGGGAAGTCCTCGCTCTTGGGAAGCATCCCCCGCAGAGCGCGCTCGGCCAGAGCCCCGTGCCCGATCTCGCGACGGCCCGGGCCGCGCAAGGGCTTGGTCTCACCCACGCTGAAGGGTGGGAAGTTGTAGTGCAGCATGAACTTCTTGAAGGTCTGTCCGGAGAGAAGCTCCAGCCGCTGCTCGTCCTCGCTGGTGCCCAAGGTGCAGGCCACCAGGGCCTGGGTCTCGCCACGAGTGAAGAGCGCCGAGCCGTGGACGCGAGGCAACAGCCCCACCTCGCAGGTGATCGTTCGCACCCCATCATGGGCCCGGTTACCGATGCGCCCGCCATTCACCGTCAGCTCGCGCATGTGCTCGTACTTGAGGTCTTCCACTGCGGCCTTGACCAGCTTCTCAACCGTCGGGGTGAAGGCTTCCCCCAGCCGTTCCTTGAGCGCGGCCACCGCCTTCTTCTTGGTCTGGGAGAGCGCTGCATAGCGGTCGTGCTTCTCGGGGATCTGGTAGCCGGCGACGATGGGGTCCATGACCAGCGCCCGCACCTGCTCGCGAAGCGCGGCATCGGCGACGACCAGCTTGTCGTAGGCCCGGACCTGGACTCCCAGCTCGCGGCGCATCGACTCCTGCAGCTCGATCACCGGGAGGACCGCGGCCTTGCCGAACTCCAGCGCGGCCACCATGTCCGCCTCGGAGACCTCCCTGGCCCCACCTTCGACCATGACGATGGCCTCGCGGCTGCACGCCATGACCAAGTCGATGTCGGACACCTCGCGCTGCTTGGCGGTGGGATTGGCCACCAGCTGGCCGTCGACCCGGCCCACCCGGATGCCGGCGATGGGCCCGTTGAAAGGAATGTCCGAGACCATCAGCGCCGCCGAGGCGCCGGTGATGCCGTGGATGTCCCCCTCGTTGTCGGCGTCGGAGGAGATCACCGAGGCGATGACTTGGGTCTCGTAGCCGTAGCCTTCGGGAAAGAGCGGGCGGCAGCACCGATCCACCAGTCGGGAGGTCAGGGTCTCCTTCTCGGTGAGCCGCCCCTCGCGACGGAAGTAGCTCCCCGGGATGCGTCCAGCCGAGTAGAGCTTCTCCTGGTACTCGACGGTGAGAGGAAGGAAGTCGACGTCCTTCTTCTCCCGGGCCGACACTGCGGCGACCAGGATGATGGTGTCGCCGTAGCGGACGGTCACCGATCCATCGGCTTGCTTGGCCAGCTTCCCCGTCTCCAACAGGAGATCTTGCTCGCCAACGCGAACGCTCTTTTTGAGATGCATGTCTGAAATGTCCTTCCGGCACGGGATTTGGTCCGCCGCGGGAAGGAACTTTCAGTCTCTGATCGCAGCCGCCGACCGTCCCTTGGTCGGCGATTCCGAACGGAAACCGGAAACCCCTTTCCGCGTCGTGATGGGGGCCGCCGTCCGTGCAGGCGACGACCCCTCGGGTTCGGCGATCCCCGGCTCCGCTACTTGCGGATGCCGAGACCGTCGATGAGCTTCCTGTAGCGCGTGCTGTCCTTGGTCTTGAGGTAGTCGAGCAGACGGCGGCGCTGGCCGACCAGCTTCAACAGCCCGCGCCGGCTGTGGAAGTCCTTCTTGTGGGTCTTGAAGTGCTCGGTGAGCTGGTTGATGCGTTCCGACAGCAGCGCCACCTGCACCTCGGGAGAACCGGTATCGGTCTCGTGGGTGCGGAATTGTTGGACGACTGCCGCCTTGCGCTCGCTGAAAACTGCCATGGGTTGTGTTCGACTCCGCCCGCTCCGGTTGGATCCATCCGTGGGCCATGTATCGGTCGTCCGCGGAGGGGTGCAGAGGCCGAGCCCACCCCAGGGGGCTTGGTCCCGAGGGTTGGCGGCTTATAGGCGGCCCGCCCTGGGATTGCAATTCGCCTGGCGCCAGGCGTCGAGCCTCCAAGTTCCGGTGCCGCTGCACCCCGCTTCAGAACGCGACAATGGAGGTCCCCCGCCTGTCATCCAGTCGACCCGGGTTCCGGCCTGCAGCCGCCGGTCACCGAGTCGCTGGCATTCGAAGTGTCTTTTCTGAGATGGTGCATGCACCCGCGGCCTCGCACGGGTGTCTCAGGGGAGAGGCAGCTTTCGCGGAGGGCGACCATGCAGCGTGGGCTCGCTTTGTTGGTTCCCGTTCTTCTCTCTTCCACCGCCCTGGCCCAAGGCCAGGCTCAACCCGTCTACGCGCCGCCGGCCCAGCAACCTGTGGCCCCACCGCAGCAATACGTGCAGCCAGCTGCGCCGGCGCCCCAGCAGGCCGCCCCGGCGTACGCCCCACCAGCTGCTCCGGCCCCCCAGCAGGCTGCCCCCGCGCAGCCGGCCTATGCGCCACCGGCCCAGCAGCCGGCAGCAGCTCCGGTACAGCAGGCACCCGCCCCAGCGCCGGCGCAACCGACCTACGCCGCCCCGCAGCCGGCGGCAGCTCCGGTACAACAGGCACCCGCCCCAGCGCCGGCGCAACCGACCTACGCCGCCCCGCAGCCGGCGCCAGCTCCGGCGCAGGCACCGCCGGCCTACGTTGCGCCCCTTGCAGTTCCGGTCCAGCAGGCTGCCCCGGCCTATGCGCCCCCCGCCCCGCAAGCACCGGCCGCCGCTCCAGCAGCCGCCCCTGCCGCGCCGAGCGCGCCAGCGGCTGTCCCACCAGCGGCTCCGGTTTATGCCCCGCCTGCTCCGGTCCAGCAGGCGGCCCCCGCTGCGGCTCCGCCGCCCACTCCGCTGGCCCCCAGCCCAGCTCCGGCAGCTGCTCCGACCTCATCGGCCAACGAGCTGATCATTCCTCAGTACGGAGCCGGCACCAGCACCGACGATGCGCTCCGGGCCAAGCTTCCACCGCAGGGGCCAGGGCGGGAGATGTTCCTGCGGGAGATGCTCCACGTGATGCCCCGGACATCGGACGTCTACATTGGAATGAACAAACAGCAACTCTCGGCCCCTGAGTTCTACCGGATGGTGGGCCGACCGGACCTCATCTCGGCGGTCCATGGCCAGCAACAAAAGCGCGCCTGGCTCTACGTCGCCTCGGTCCTGACCCTCGGGGCGGGGATCGCCTCGGGCATCGTCGTGATGAACAACGCCCAGGACCTCAACGATCCCTCCTGCTTCACCCACGGCAACATCAGCTACAACGAATGCGTGGATAGAAACAACAAAACCACCTTCATCGGCGCCAGCCTGGTCGGCGCGGGAGCGGTCATCGGCGGCCTCTTCTTTACCCTCGCCGCGACGACTTCGGATTACGTCACCTCTCCAGACGAGACCGCGCAGCTGGCGGCCCGCTACAACCAGGGGCTTTCGCGAAGAATGACTGGCCAGGCCTCGAACATCGAAGTCACTCCGGTGTTCGGCAAGGGGGGCAGCGGGCTGGCGGCACGGGTGCGCTTCTAAATCGGCGGAGCGAACAGCCAGACCCGGACGCCGTCCCGTTGGCCCCGGCGGGCTGAGCGAGGTTCGACCACCACCGTGAGTTGCTGGCGGCGCAGCCGGGTATCGCTGGCCAACGCGCTGCGCAGCTTGGGGTAGAGGGTCAGCAGCGTCTGGAGCACCTCCCCCACCCCGGCTCCGGCGGGGACGCCGAGGTCGAGCCGATGCTTGCCGTCGACGGCTGCCCGCAGCGTCGACGGCACGAGGACGGTGACGTTCACCGGGCCGCCACCACCCGGACGTAGGCCAGCCGTCCCTCTCGGACGTCGGCCACCGCCAGCAGCGCCCCATCGGGGCCGAGCACCCGGACCCGGCTCGCCTCCAGCGGTTGGCGAACGTCGAGGGGCACCCCGTGGGCCACCCGCCCGACCTCCGCCTCCCCCACCCTCACGGCAGGAAGGTCCGGCAAGGCGTCGGCCATGGAAATGATGCGCGCCTCGAGCTGGGCCCGGCCGTTTGGCCCGGTCACGACGAAGGCCTCCACCTGGGAGAGGGGAACGGCCCGATCGAGGCCAAAGGGTCCACTCGAGACCCGTCGCAGGCTCTTGAGAACCCCACCGCAACCGAGTGATCGCCCGAGATCCTCGGCCAGGGCCCGGACGAAAAAGCCCTTGGAACAGCGAATGGACAGGGTGCAGTCGGTGGCCGAGAAATCGCGCAGGATGAGGGAGTGGACGGTGACTCGGCGGGGAGCCCGTTCCACCGCTTCCCCGGACCGAGCGTGCTCGTAGAGGCGGCGGCCGCGCACCTTCACCGCCGAGTACATCGGCGGAATCTGGAGGAAACTGCCGCGGAAGGGCTCCAGCGCCGCCTCCAGCCGCTCCACCGAGAGCGGTGGCACGGCGGCGGTGGAGAGGACGTTGCCGGTGACGTCCTGGGTATCGGTGGTGATGCCCAGCCGCACCACCGCGTCGTAGCCTTTGTCCCCGTCGGTGAGCAGGCCGGCCAGTTTGGTGGCCTCGCCCAGGCAGACCGGAAGCACGCCGGTGGCCATGGGATCGAGCGTTCCGGTGTGCCCGGCCCGCTTCACCCCCAAGGAGGCGCGAACCCGCCGCACCACCTCGAACGAAGTGGGACCCTGCGGCTTGTCGATGACCAGGACTCCGTCCATGAGGGGGCCGAGCCGGAAGCTTAACGCTCCAGCCGACGCTCACCATCCCTCTTTCGGTTTCACCTCGCGGAGCAGCCGGTCGATCTTGTCGCCCTCGCCCACGCTGGGGTCGAAGACGAAGAAGACTTCCGGGGAGACGCGCAGCTTGACCCGGGCGGTGACTTCGCGGCGGACGAACCCCTTGGCCGCCTCCAGCCCGGCGGTGGTCTCCTTCCGCGCCTGCTCCTCACCGAGCATCGACCAGTAGACCTTGGCCACCCGCAGATCCGGGCTCATCTTGACCCCGGTGATGGTGATGTAGCCGATGCGCGGATCGCGGAGTTGACCGCGGGCCAGCAGCTCGGCGACGGCCGCCTGGATCTCTGCCCCCACCCGTGCCGGCCTCCCGGGGACGGTCATGATCTCTCCGCCATCAGGGCTTCTCCCAGTCGCGTTTGTTACGCAGCCGGCGAGCCCGGGCCCGGGCTTCGGTCAGGGTCAAATCCCCCCCGGCGCGGGTCCCGGGCCGCCCCTGCACCGTGGGACCGTGGCGACGGTCCCACTCGGCCATGCCCTCGGCCTCGGCCAGGCTCCGGTCCTCCCGGGCGAAGGGCAGCTCCAGGGTCCCGTCATCGTCGGGGGGTGGGCCATTGCCGAAGAGCTGGTCGCCGAAGGTCAGGATCTCCAGCTCGCGGCTGACCAGGGGGGCCACGTACATCTCCTCCACGAAGTGAAGCATCTTCTGGACCTGCTCGTCGACGTGGCGCCGATCGCTGCTCACCACCGCCAGGGCGATGGTGGCCCGCTGCCAAAGGTCCTGGTCCTCCACTTCCGCCACCGAGACGTTGAAGCGTGCTTTGAGCCGGTCGGTGATGCGGCGGAGGACCTGTCGCTTCGACTTCAGCGAGCCCGAGTCGGTGATTTGCAGGGTGATGCGCGCGACGCCGACGAACATGGCCGCACAACGGACCCGCCCTCAACGAGCCTCTAGAAGAGGCTGGGACGGGTCTCCTCGATCTCGAAGGCCTCGATGAGGTCTCCAGGCTTGAATTCGTTGAAGCCCTCGACGCCCACGCCGCACTCGAACCCCTTCTCCACTTCCCGGACGTCGTCCTTGAAGCGCTTCAGGCTGGCCACCTTGCCCGCTCCCACCTGCTTGCCCTCGCGGAGGATGCGCACCTGGGCCGAGCGGCGAATGACCCCGTCGACCACCGCCACCCCGGCGATGGTCCCCAGCCGCGGGACGTTGAAGGTGTTGCGCACTTCGGCCCGGCCGAGCTTCTTCTCGGTTCGGATGGGCTCCAGCAGGCCGGTCATGGCCGCCTTCACCCCGTCGATGAGCTCGTAGATGATGGAGTAGGTGTAGAGCGTCACGCCCTGGGCCTTGGCCGCGGCCTCGGCGCCGGACTCGGGCTTGACGTTGAAGCCCACCACGATGCCCTTGCTGGCGGCGGCGAGCATGACATCCGACTCGGTCATGGCCCCCACGCCCTTGTGGATGATGTCCACTCCCACCTTGGGCGAGGCCAGCTTGCTCACTGCCTGGGCCACGGCCTCCAGCGAGCCCTGAACGTCGCCCTTGAGGACCAGCCGCAGCTCCTTGGCCTCCTCTCCGGCCTTGGCCCGGGCCAGCAGCGTCTCCAGCGACTCCTTGACCGTCTTCCCCAGCTCGCTCTGGCGCTCCTTCAACGCCCGGTGGTCGGCGATCTCCTTGGCCGCCTTCTCGTCCTCCACCACGTTGAGAACATCGCCGGCCGTCGGCACCCCCGACAGCCCGACCACCTCGGCCGGATAGCCAGGGGGCACCTCTTTCACCGGCTGGCCGCGCCCGTCCTTCATGGCCCGGAGCCGGCCGTACTCGATGCCGCTGACGATGGCATCGCCGGTGCGCAGAGTTCCTTCGCGAACCAGGACCGTCGCCACCGGGCCCCGCCCCTTCTCCAGCTTGGCCTCGATGATCGCCCCCACGGCCGGCCGGTTGGGGTTGGCCGTCAACTCCAGCACCTCGGCCTGGAGGAGCACGTTCTCCAGCAGCAGATCCAGGCCCTGCTTGGTCCGGGCCGAGACGGGCACCATGATGGTGTCCCCGCCCCACTCCTCGGGCACCAGCTCCTGGCCCGCCAGGTCCTTCTTCACCCGCTCCGCGTTGGCCCCGGCCACGTCCATCTTGTTGATGGCCACCACGATGGGGACCTTGGCTGCTTTGGCGTGGCTGATGGCCTCCAGCGTCTGGGGCATCACTCCATCGTCGGCGGCCACCACCAGGATGACCAGGTCGGTCACGTTGGCGCCCCGGGCTCGCATGGCGGTGAAGGCCTCGTGGCCGGGGGTGTCCAGGAAGGTGATGTCACCCTTGGCCGTGCTCACCGAATAAGCGCCGATGTGTTGGGTGATGCCGCCGGCCTCGCCCGCGGCCACGTTGGCCTGACGGATAGCGTCGAGGAGCGAGGTCTTGCCGTGGTCCACGTGTCCCATGACCGTGACCACCGGCGGGCGGGGTCGCTCGTCCTCGGGACGCTCCTGAACCTCGGGGAGGTGGTCCTCCACCTCGAAGCCGACCTTCTCCACCTTCCAGCCGTAGTCTGCGGCGATGATGGCCGCGGTGTCGGCGTCGATGAGCTGGTTGGCGGTGGCCATGGTCCCGCCCGACATCAGCTTGCGGACGATGTCGGTGGTCTTCACCCCCATGCGCTGACCGAGGTCGGAGACGGTGATGGCCTCCTGCAGCCGGATGATTTTCTTCTCTTCGGCCATTTCGGTGATCTGCGTCTTCTGACCCTTCTTGGTCGGCTTGCGCTTCTTGCCGCGGACGGGAATCTGGACCCGACCCCACAGCAGGCTGTCCATCTCCTGCTTGACCTGGGTGCCGTCGCGTTCCGTCGCCCGTTTCTTGCCGCGCTGGGCCTCATCCTTCTTCTTGGTGACGTCGACGAACTCGCGCCCGCGTCCGAGGTGGTCCGGGACCACCTTGAACTCCCGGACCTCTCCGATGGCCTTGCGGCCCGGGGCCATGGGGATGTTCTTGTGGGCGGTGGAGGAGGGGGTCACCCGGCGAACCGAGATCAGCGGCCGGCTGATGACCACCGCCTGGGTGGCCGTGGGGCGCAAGGGGCGGGTGTCGCCGGGAGCAGCACCGGGGGCGGTGCTGCCCGAGCGCCCCGGGGCGCCGGCCCCGGGTCGAGGTGCGCCCCCGGGGCGGGTGTGCACCGCGGTCCCCGGTCGACTCGGGCCAGTGCGGGCGCCAGGACGCTGACCGAGCGGAGCCGAGGCTCGCCCGGGCACAGTCGGGGTGGAAGCCGGGCGCAGACCCGGGGGAGGGGGTTTGCTGATGATCTGGGCCGGCCGGAACCGCGGAGCGGCGGGCGCGGCGGGGGGCGGGACGCTGGGGGCGGCGGGGGCTTCGGCTGGCGCCGGCTCGACCGGAGCGGTCGGCTCTGGAGGGGGCGGAGCCGCGGCGATCGGAGACGCCGGGGCCGGTTCGACTGGAACGGGTGGCGCCGGCGGGGCGGCGGTCTCCGGCTGGACCTCGGGGGCCACGACCTCGGCGGCAGGGATGGGCTCGGGAGCGTGGGTCACTCCGGTGGGGGCGCCGTTGGTGTGCGGGACCTCGGCTCCGGGACTGCGGCGACGGACCACGAAACCCTTGGCGGCCACCGGCGGGGGGGCGGCCCGCGGCTTGCGCTTCTCCACGATCCGCTGAACTGCGGACGTGGCCTGGTCGTCCTCGAGCGAGCTCGAGTGGCTCTTCACGTCGTAGCCGAGAGCCGTGAGCTCGGTGACGACCTCCTTGTTGTCGAGATCGATGCCGAAGGCCTTCAGCTCCTTGGCGATCTCGTGGACCCGCTTCTTCGACATAAACCCCTTCAGAACGTTGCCGCCTTCTACTCCCACCGGGCAGTCCCGGGGGAGACATACCGCACCATGGGTGGACCGGAAGTGCTGACCACTAACGCCCACCTTCCGTCGTCGCCGGCAGCTCGGACTCCACCGCTTCGAGTCCACCGGACAGGCGCCCGCGGAAGGCCCTCTCCAGTGCCCGTCGCTTCACCGCCGCCGCCAGACAGCTCCGGCCACAGAGGTAGGCGCCCCGCCCGGGCGCACGCTGCATTCGGTCCCACCGCAGCTCGCCCTCGCTCGACAGGCAGAGCCGCACCAGTTCACGCTTGGGGCGCTTGGCCCCGCACCCGAGGCAGGTGCGCTCGGGTTCCGAAATCAGGGCGCCTTCGCCTCCTCGGCCGGGCTGGGGGCAGAAACTGCGCTTCCCAGGGCTGCGCGCTCGGCGTCCAGCTCGGCGCGCAGCTTGGCCTCTTCCAGTAGATAACTCTCCGCTGCGCTCTTGAGCTGGCGGGCCTTCTTGATCCCCACCCCCGGAGCATCCCCCAGCTTGGCGATGTCCTTCTCGGCGACCAGGTCCTCCACGGTTTTGTAACCGGCCATGGCCAGTTGCTCGATGGTCTTCTCGCTCATTCCCCGCACCCGCATCAACCGCTCGGTGGGGTTGAGCTCGTCGGGATGGCGCCGGGCCTCGATGGCCCGGGCCTGCTCGCGCTCCATCTCCAGCCGGCGCAGCTCGATCTCGTCGTCCACCATCTGCTTGCGAGCCTGTTCCTGCATGGCCGGAATGCGAGAGGGGTCGAGTCCGGGAATCTGGGCCAGCACCTCCGGGGATGCCTCGGCCACGTCCTTGGCTTGCCGGAAGCCGTGGGCGTAGAGCGTCTCCACCAGCATCTCGGTCACCCCGGGCAGAGAGCCCAGGGAGCGGGTGGCGAACTCGCGCATCTCCCGCACTCGGGTCTCGCTGTTGATGTCCAGCTTCCAGCCGGTGAGCTGAGCCGCCAGCCGGACGTTTTGCCCCCGGCGGCCGATGGCCAGCGACAGCTGGTCGTCCGGAACGATGAGCTCCATGGCGTGGTTGGCCTCGTCGATGATGACCCGGGCCACCTCGGCGGGGGCCAGGGCCGCGCAGACGAAGCGGGCCGGATCCTCGTCCCAGGGGACGATGTCGATCTTCTCGCCCCGCAGCTCCTGCACCACCGCCTGGACCCGGCTGCCCTTCATCCCCACGCAGGCCCCCACCGGGTCCACGTCCGGGTCGCGGCTGCTGACGGCGATCTTGGCCCGCCCGCCCGGCTCTCGGGCTGCGGCCTCGATGACCACGATGCCCTCGGCGATCTCCGGGACCTCCATCTCGAAGAGCTTGGTCAGCAGATTCACCGAGGCGCGGCTGAGGATGATCTGCGGCCCCTTGGACTCGCGCAGCACGTCCAGGACGTAGGCCTGGACCCGATCCCCCGCCCGGTAGGTCTCTCGCGGCACCTGCTCGCGGACCGGCAGCACCGCCTCGGCCCGTCCCAGGTCGACGATGATGTTGCCCCGTTCGAAGCGCCGAGCAATCCCGGTGACAATCTCGTTGCGGCGGTCCTTGTACTCGTTGAAGACGTTCTCCCGCTCGGCGTCGCGGGTCCGCTGGAGGATGACCTGCTTGGCGGTCTGGGCGGCGATGCGTCCGAAGCCGTGGCGGAAGGTCTTCAGCCGGAGGATGTCCCCGTACTGGTCGTCCTGGGCCTTGGCCTCGGCGGCGTCCTCATCGCGGTAGAAAATCTGGAACACCAGCTCGTCGCCCGGCTCGACTTCCATGCCCTTCTTTCGGGCCTCCTCGAGGGTGAGCTGGTTCACCGCCTGCACCGGGTCGGTGATCTGTTCCACCACCGTCACCGCCTGGAACAGCTCCACCACGCCCTTGGTGGGCTCGTACTTGGCCTCGAGGTTGCGGTCCTGGCCGAAGTGCTTCTTGGCCGCGGTCTGCATGGCATCTTCCAGCGTGGCCACCAGCACGCTCTTGTCGATTCCCTTGTCCTTGGCCACCTGTTCCAGGACCAGGTTGAGATTGATGGACGGAGTGGTGGGCGTCGCCATGGCGGGAGGTCTTTAAGAGGGGGTGGAATCCGGAACGGAGGACTTAGAACTGGAACTCGAGGTTCGCCTTGGCGATGTCCCGGAAGGGGATGTGGAATGCCCCTCCGCCCTCGACTTCCACAGTGATGTCCGATGCGCTGATGTCGCTGAGCGTACCGGTGAAGCTCTTGCGCGGCGGCTGGCCGACCGGGCCGTAGGTCTTGACCTTCACCCGCTGGCCCACCGCCCGCGCGAAATGCTCCGGACGGCGCAGCGGACGGTTGAGGCCGGGGCTACTGACCTCCAGCGAGTAGGCGTGGGGGATGAAATCCTCGACTTCCAGGGTGGTTTCCACCGCGTGGGAAACCCGAGCGCAATCCTCCAGCCCCACCGCCGCTTCCTTCGACCCCGGATCCCGTCCCGGGGCATCGATGAACAACCGGAGCACCCAGCCCGAGGGATCCCGGACGTATTCCAGGTCCACCAGCTCGAATCCCTCGGCCCGCACCAGGGGCTCCAGCGTCGCTTCCGCGCGCGCCAAGGTCTCCGCTTTGTGGGTGCTCTCGCTCATGGGGGCCAAAAACGAAAAAAGCGGGCGCAGGGCCCACTTTTCGAGCAACTGCGTCGAAAAATGTCGCCGGAGTGCCTACCATGCGCCCCCCGCCAGCGCAAGGCAGGCCGTTCCGTTCCGGCCACGGAACCGCCCGCACTTCCGGGAGATTCCAAAAGCCAACGGGCCGACCGGCCCTCAGACCTCCAGCGGCGGCTGCGGGCCGGGGACGATGCCGGCGATGTCCGGATCGACGCCTTCGGGGTTGGGGGCCCGCTCGGCCTTCTCCCGCTTGCGCTGTTCCTTCTTCTCCGCCTTGGCCCGCTGCTTTTCTTGGCGGGCCAATTCTTTCAGTCGCTTCGTGGCTCCAGGCGCGGCGATGGCGTACCTCCGTGGTGAAGCCCCTCCCATGCCCGCGGAAATGGGCCGATGTCAAACTCCGCCCGCTCCGCGAGCATGAGGGGGAGCGGCACCCCAGAAGGGTACGACTTAAGGTTACATTCGTTCTCCGACATGGCCCGGGCCCCCGGCCAGGCTAAGGAAGTCCCCATGCTTCTCGCCGCGGTGCAGATGGCCTCCGGGGCCAACAAGGCCAAGAACCTCGACACCGCAGTCCGCCTGGTCCGCCACGCTCACCGGCTGGGGGCGGGCTTCATCGGCCTTCCGGAAAACGTCGCCTGGATGGGTCCGGAGTCAGAGCGGCCGTCCGCCGCCGAACCGCTCGACGGACCGACCCTTTCTGCCTTCGGGCAGCTGGCGGACGAGCTCTCCGTCCATCTGCTGGCCGGTTCGGTCCTGGAGTCGGGCGCCCCGGGAGGGCGGCTGTGGAACACCAGCGTCCTCTTCGGTCCGGGCGGGGAGCGCCGGGCGGTGTACCGGAAGATCCATCTCTTCGATGCCGAGGTCGGCGATGGGGCCATCTACCGCGAGTCGGACGCAGTGGCCCCGGGCGAGACTCCGGTGACTGCGGAGACGCCCCTGGGCGTGGTGGGACTGAGCATCTGCTACGACCTGCGTTTCCCCGAGCTCTACCGGCTGCTGTCGCGCTCCGGAGCGGTGCTCCTCACCGTGCCCTCCGCCTTCACGCTGCTGACCGGGAAGGACCACTGGGAGGTGCTGCTCCGGGCACGGGCCATCGAGAACCAGGCCTACGTTCTCGCACCCGCCCAAGGAGGACGGCACGGCGATCAGCGGATGACCTACGGGCACGCCCTGGTGGCCGACCCCTGGGGGCTGGTGACCGCTCGGGCATCCGACGGCGAGGGCGTTGCGCTGGCCGAGTTCGATCCAGCGCTGGTGGCCCGGGTGCGACAGAACCTGCCCGCCCTGCGACATCGGCGGCTCTGAGCCGCCCCCGGGGAGGTCGGTGGCCCTGACGCCTCTGCTACAGTTGCAG
>JBKOYI010000003.1:0-6855 GCA_046725335.1 Myxococcota bacterium
GCCTCGAGGTGCGTCAGGACCCGCGCCCACAGCGAGCGGGCATAGGGCCAGTTCCCCCAGGCCCGGACGTAGCTGCCATTGGCGCGAATCCCCTGCACCGTGGCGTCATCGACGGCGAGGATCACCACGTCCGGGACCCGCTGTGGGTTGGGGGCGAACGTGGTCAGGCGCAGGTCGTAGAGGACGTCCTCGGCATTGTGCAGGCCGCGCTGCTGCCCGGCTGCCACCGCCACAATCGCCGCCGCCAGTGGCAACCCCAGCGCCCAAGGCCAGATGCGCCGGAGTCGCCGCTGCGTTCCCTCGAGGACCGCCATCCGAGGCTGGGCATGCTAACCCGAGGCGGACCGCTCCGGACGTCAGCGCCCGTCCCGGGCGGCGTTCTGCGTCAGAAGTCCGGGCAGTTGTTGCCCCCGACGCACGCGCACAGGAAGGCCCCCAGGGAACGGATGTCGGACTTGTCGGGCTTGTAGATCGGCCCGTTTCCGGCCTGCGCCTGGTCGTCGTGCCAGGCACGCAGACAGGTCTCCGTCGCATCGCTTCCGAAGACCGCGGCGTAGGCTGCCGCGGCCCGCGCTTCCGCGTCCCGGGCGGACAAACCGACGTCCTGGCTGCGGGTATCGGCTTTGACCTTCCCGTCGGCTCCTACGCCACATCCAGCGGAGGCGATGAGCACCAGGGTACAGAGAGTGAAGCACTTCATGACCGTTCTCCCCGCCCCGCGTGAAGGGTGTTGCGCCGCGGAGCTCGGTCTCCCTCAGTGCAGCCGGCGGGCCGAGTGTTGACTCGAGGAACTGCGCCGACTTCTGTGCAAGGGCGTCGCGCTGGAAGCAGCACAGTTGAGAAAGCCAGTTGCCTGGGACGCCACAAACCCGGGGCCTGGCCGGCCGTCGTCAGGTCTCGGTGATCGTGCTTGACGCGTCCGGGCAGCGAGTCGTGACCCGTCGACGCGTCGCCCCTGCCGGGGAGGCCCCGGTCCGGAGACCGTGTGTCCCGGGCCGCTTCACTCCCGGACTGGAATCTCCACGGTCATCCCGTCGTGCGCGACGTCGACCGGACCGGTGAATTCTTCGCGGGCCTGGGACAGCAGCCGACCGAAGTCGGTGTCGTAGCGTGAGCTGAGGTGGGTCAGGATGAGCCGCTGGACCCCAGCCTGCTGGGCGATGCGCCCCGCTTCTCGGGCCGTGGAATGGCGGGTCTCCAGGGCGCGCGCCTGATCCTCGTCGGAAAAGGTGGATTCGTGGATGAGAATGTCGGCGCCCCGGGCCGCCTCGGCCAGCGCCTCGCAGGGCCGGGTGTCCCCGGAGATGGCCAGCTTCCGCCCCGGCCGGCTCGGGCCCATCACCTCCGAGGGTTGCACCGGCTTTCCGTCCAGGGCGATCACCGTCTCCCCCCGCTGCAGCCGGCCGAAATCAGGCCCCTCCCGGACCCCCAGCGCCCGAGCGGCCTCCAGGTTGAAGCGACCGGCCCGGGTGTCCTCTTCGATCATGAACCCGAGGGCGTGAATGCGGTGCAACACGCCCACCGCCCGTACCCGGTACCCGGTTCGCTGCACCCGGTCCCCGTCCTTGAGCTCGAGGATCTCCAGCGGGAACCCCAGGGCATCGACGCCCAGATGTACGGCCTGGTTGAGCAGCCGCTTGGCAGGATGCGGGCCATAGAGCGTGAGTCGCTCCTCGCGCCCCATCATCCCCAGGGTGCGGAGAAAGCCGATGATGCCGAGGTAGTGGTCGGCGTGGAAATGGGTGAAGAACACCGCGTCCACGGCGAACCCGGTGCCGTAGCGAATCATCTGCCGCTGGCTCCCCTCACCGCAGTCGAAGAGAAGCAGGTCCGAGTCGGCCTTCACGGCCAAACCGGAAAGGTTGCGGTGGATCGTCGGCTGCGCGGCGGAGGTGCCGAGAAAGGTGAAGCGCAGAAGTGACATGCCGGCATTGCCCACGACGACCTGTTCCTCCGAAAGGAGGCAGGCCGTTAGCACGGGCTTCCCAAGCGCGCCAAGTTGGCTCGCGGGGTGACATCGCCTCAGCCGCTGGAGGGGACCTTCCCGGGGCCACCCGCAGCATCACCTGGACGGGGGCGGAGAGAGCTGGCCGCTGACCCCGTCGCCGCATCAGCGGGCAGGCCGGTCAAGGCCCCTGGTACTTCCACCGAAGCCAGCGCGCTGTTGATTGCCTGCCGCAGTGCAGGCCCGGAGAGGCGGGCGGCTTCCGGAAGGGAGCGCCCCGCGCTGACACGCTGGGCAACGCGCAGGCCGAGCACTGCGCCGCTACTGAGCCGAGACTCCGAACCGGGAACCGGGGCAGCCAGGAGGCGCCGGTCGGCCTCGCGGACCGAATCCAGCGAGCTCCGGACGCGTCGAGCCAGGGCGGCCAGATACGAGGGGTCCTGCGCCCTCGGGTCCAGCCCCAGGTCGGCATCGTTGGCGTCGGGATTGAGGGCGCGGGCGACCTGGAGCGGAAAACCGGCCTTCCACAGCTCCCACCACACCGGCGCTGGTCCCGCCTCGGGCCAGTCGGGGAGCACCGCTTGCGCCAGCGCATGGTCCAGCAGCGGAGCCAGGTTGGCGTAGGGGCCGCGGTAGAAGGCCAAGGTGTCGACGCCGATGACCAAGGTCCGGCGAGCCTCGACGGTCCGCCACACCATCTCGAACTTGCTGAACGACAGGCTCAGGGCCACCGGCCCGTTCCAGTGAAACGCCGGGAAGCGGCTCCGGAAGCGCTCCACGGTGCGGTCCACCTCGCCCGGAAGCCGCTCGGAGAGCGCTCGCATCTTCGGCTCCAGTCGAGGCATCTCCACCACCAGGCGCTCCACATGGCGGTCGAGGTCATTGCCTGGGCCGAAAACCTCCGGCCCGAACAGCTCGGCGTGCCGGTCGACCACCTGGGTCCGAAAGGCGAGAACCTGGGCTGGGCGATCCAGCGAGCGCGTCGCCTCCCGGTAGCTCCAAAACTCGGGAAGGACGTTCACCAGAGCCACCCGCTCCCCGGGCGCCCCGAGCTGAGGATGACCACAGCCCGCCCAGACGCAGGCCAACGTCAGAAGGACCAGCCGCGGAAGCGAACGCCTCGTCCCGGACTGTATCCTCATCGTCCAGCCAGCATCGCTTGCAGGCGGTGGGGGAAGCCAGTCACTCGCGCGGGTTCCGGCGTGCCCAGCGCAGCGTCGGCTATGTCGCGGTCAGCGGTCAGGCCGCCTTGGCCGGGACCGTCGCTTTCGCCTCGACGGGGCTGATCTCGATGCGCATCCGGTAGAAGGACCGCCAGACGAAGACCAGGGAGGCCAGGAAGAAAACCACTGCCAGGACGGCGCTGGTGGTGCGCTCCAGGGTGATGGCCAGCTCCACCGCCAGGAGCCCGAACAGGGTGGTGAACTTGATGATCGGATTCATGGCCACGCTGGAGGTGTCCTTGAACGGATCGCCGACGGTGTCGCCGACCACGGTGGCCGCGTGTAGCTCTGTGCCCTTGGCCTTCAGCACGGTCTCCACCACCTTCTTTGCGTTGTCCCAAGCGCCGCCGGCGTTGGCCATGAAGATGGCTTGGTAGAGCCCGAAGATGGCGATGCTGATGAGGTA
Source organism: Myxococcota bacterium (assembly GCA_046725335.1). Taxonomy (GTDB): domain Bacteria; phylum Myxococcota; class Myxococcia; order Myxococcales; family Myxococcaceae; genus RPRB01. Next base: position 3,575 of record JBKOYI010000003.1, read on the forward strand.
GCCAATGAAGAAGAAGGGCTCGACGCAGGCGAAGGCGAGCGTGCTGAAGAAAACGGCCAGGAAGATGTTGATCATGCCCTTCTGGGCGTACTGGGTGCAGATCTCCACCACCCGCTTGCTGTCATGGACCGAGGCCTTCTCCACCCCCTCCAGCTTGATGTTGCGCTTGATGAACTCCACGGCCCGATAGGCCCCGGTGGCCACGGCCTGCATCGAAGCCCCGCTGAACCAGTAGATCACCGCCCCACCGGTCACCAGCCCCAGCAAGAATGGGGCGTGGAGCAGCGACAAATTGCCCACGTCGCGGGTCAGGCCATGGGTGAGGACCACGATGATGGAGAAAATCATCGTCGTCGCGCCAACCACGGCGGTGCCGATGAGCACCGGCTTGGCGGTGGCCTTGAAGGTGTTGCCGGCACCGTCGTTCTCTTCCAGGTACTGCTTGCCCCTCTCGAAGTCGGGCTTGAAACCGAACTCCTTCTGGATCTGGTTGGAAACGTCCGGCACGTTCTCGATCAGGCTCAGCTCGTAGACGCTCTGGGCGTTGTCGGTGACCGGGCCGTAGCTGTCCACCGCGATGGTCACTGGGCCCATGCCCAGGAATCCGAAAGCCACCAGGCCGAAGGCGAACACCGGCGAGGGATCGATGGTGCTCCCTGGGACGGGGAAGAGGGCTCCCAGCCCCTGGGTGCTCAGGCCGAAGGCGATGCCCATCAAACCGACGATGACGATGCCCATCCAGTAGGCGCTGAAGTTCCCGGCCACCAGCCCGGAGATGACGTTGAGCGAGGCACCTCCCTCGCGCGAGGAAGTGACCACCTCCTGGGTGTGGGCCGATTCGGTGGAGGTGAAGACCTTGACCACTTCGGGAATGATCGCCCCGGCCAAGGTGCCACAGGTGATGATGGCGGAGAGCTTCCACCAGAAGGTCCCGTCGCCCAGATCTCCGATGATCAGGTAGCTGACGATGAAGGTCATGGCCACCGAGACCAGCGAGGTGAGCCACACCAGCGCGGTCAGCGGTGACTCGAAGTTCATCTTCGTCACGTTGGCGTAGCGGGCGGTCTGCACGGCCTCGTTGGTGACGTAGGAGATGAAGCTGGCAATGATCATCAACACTCGCATGACGAATAGCCACACCAGCAGCTGAACCTGGACGGTGGGTTCGTGGACGGCGAGGAGGATGAAGGTGATGAGCGCCACACCGGTGACGCCGTAGGTCTCGAAGCCGTCGGCAGACGGACCCACCGAGTCGCCGGCATTGTCCCCGGTGCAGTCGGCGATGACGCCCGGGTTGCGCGCGTCGTCCTCCTTGATGCGGAAGATGATCTTCATGAGGTCCGAACCGATGTCGGCGATCTTGGTGAAGATCCCGCCGGCGATGCGGAGGGCCGAGGCACCGAGGGACTCGCCGATGGCGAAGCCGATGAAACAGGGACCGGCGAAATCGGCCGGGACGAAGAGCAGGATGCAGAGCATGATGAACAGCTCGGTGCTGATGAGCGCCATGCCGATGCTCATTCCGGCCCGGAGCGGAATCGCGTAAGTGAGGAAGGGCTTGCCGCGGAGGCTGGCGAAGGCGGTGCGGCTGTTGGCGAAGGTGTTGACCCGGATGCCGAACCAGGCCACCCCGTAGCTTCCGGCGATGCCGATCAGGCTGAAGGCCAAGATGGTGACGACCTTCACGACCTCCATGTGCTGGAGGGCGCCGAAGTAGAGGACCATCACCGCGCCGATGAGCACCTCCAGCGCCAGGATGAACTTCCCCTGCGTGATGAGGTAGGTCTTGCAGGTCTCGTAGATGAGCTCGCTGATCTCCAGCATCGCCCGGTGCACCGGGAGCTTGCGGAGCTGGGCGAACTGATAGACGCCGAAGCCCAGGCCAAAGAGGCAGACCAGCAGCCCCCACATGAGGAGCGACCGGCCGTTGGTGCCGCCCAGGAAGGTGACCCGGGTCAGATCCGGAAGGCGAAGCTCAGTTTCACTCGCCGATGCGGTTCCTGAGAGGACCAGTCCGAAGATGCCCATCCACCGAGCGAGCCCCCGAAGTGCCGGGCGGCCACCCGGAATCCGTGACGCGTTCATGTGCACATCCCTCCTCGAGAGAAAAGTTCGAGGGGTTGGCCGCCCGCATACGTGCGAGCGCTTCAGCGCAGCCTCGGTCCACAGCCCCTGGGGTGCTGCGGCGGGCGCGGAATAGCACAGCCGGGCGGTCCCGGCCAGGGTGAAGCCCCGCCCGGGGTGGTCGCTCGCGCATCGCCAAGGTCGGGAAGGCGGCCCCACAAATGGCCGGGCGGGTGGTGGAACTCCACCGAGAGGTGTTCTCGCTTCCCGCCGAGTGCAAGTGTGATCTCGCGCTCGGGAGCCGGAGCGGGTTGGACGTCCAAGCCGGCGGAGCCAAAGAGCCGGTGGCCGAGCGCCTCGCGCCTCTCGATGCGCCACACCTCCTCGGGCGAGGCAGGCAGCTCGATCTCCAGCACCAACGTCTTGCCCCGGGACTTCGTCTGATCGGTCATGACAGCTTCTCCTGTCGAGCTGGCACCATGGGTGGTCCGGAGGGGACCGCTGGGTGCCCGAAGAGGGACATGCGGAAGGTGCGGCTGTGGGGGGCTGTCTCGTCGTGGTGCTTGCCGACCAGGGCGGCGAAGGTGGCCACCAGCTCGTTCACGAACTCGGTCTGGGAGCGGGCCGAGGCGAACCGGACTTCGGCCTGCAGCGCCAGGGTGGGCAGCTTCTTCCCTGCGGCCTCGGCGCGGGGGCGCAAGGTGGTCACCTCCTGCAGCACCCGGGTGGCGGCGGCGAGCAGGTAAGTGCTGGAGAAGCGATCGGAGAGGACTTCGGGGGCGATGCCCAGCTGGCCCAGCACTTGCGGCGCCACCACGTAGGACCGGGCCGTGGCCTGCAGCAGGCGCTCCACGCAGTTGCGCTTCTTCCGCTCTCCGACGAAGGCCAGCAGCCCGGCGGTCTCGAGCTCCCGGACGTGGTAACCGACCCGCTGGCGGGGCAGCCCCAGCGCGCGGGCCACTCCGGCGCTCGAGTCGGGCTCGCGCAGCCGCTCCAGGACCCGAAGGCGGGCCGGGTCCAGGAGGGCCGTGGCCTGCACCACCGAATCGACGATCTGAACGGCGGTCTGCATCCCTGAAAACCCCTCTGCCGAGCCGGACACGTCGGGCGTGCCAGACAAAGCTAGCAAGACAAATTCTTCTGTCAAGACTGGGGATGGTGTCGACTAAGGAAACAACTGCGAAATCGGGCATTTCAAAAGCCAAGCCGCTCGAAGA
>JBKOYI010000129.1:0-4640 GCA_046725335.1 Myxococcota bacterium
CACTGACTGCCCGAACCGCAGGCCTGGTTGTCGCACTGCTTGGTGCAGACCCCGCTGGGGAAGTCGGCGTTGACGGTGCAGCTGAGCCCGGAAGCACAGGTGCCGCAGCCGACCCCACCGGGAGTCGTGTCACTGGAGCAGGCGGCCAGCAGGAGAGCGCAGCCAAAGGGAAGAAGTCGTCCGACCCACCGCATCTGCCCGAGCATAGCGGTCAGGCCGAACCATCTGACTCGACCAGGCGTGCCCCTGTTCCGCGCACCGCACCCCACGGTTCCCCACGCCTCCAGTCGACCCGGCCTTCGATTCCCCATCCAACACGCACCGCCTCGCCCTGTTCCCACTCCATCCACAAGAGTGCGCCCTCCGGCTCGGCGGCCTCATCCAGACAGGCCACCCGGGTGAGGCCACCGCCCGGATGATGCAGCGAGGCTGCGAATCGCTCATGGGAATGGCCACAGAGCAGCCACTTGGGACGGAGGGTGTCGATCAGACCCCGGGTGATGGGGTTGCCCATCCAGGGTCGGACTGGCTTGCCCGGGGTGCGGGCAAAGAGGCCGCGGGGCCATTCGTGGACCAGCATCAGCTCGACCGCGCCCGCGCCAGCCAGTTGCTCGACCTCGCCGGCGCGGAAGTAGCCGGCCTGCTTTCGGGTGGTGGCCGATTCGGGCGGCTGCAGGGCCGTCTCGAACCACTTGGGAGCGTGGATGCCGGAGAGCCAGGCCAAGCGCAGCCCCGCCACGGTGCCGGTGCCGACCCGCCCGAGGTAATGCACGTCGGGGACGACTTCTCCGCCCTGCTGCATCCGGTGCAGGGTCTCGAAGTCCTCGTTGTTCCCACCGATGAAATGGAAAGGGCGGCCCAGTCGGGCCTCGCCGCGGGCGTAGGCCGAGAACTCGGCCGGCATGGTGCGCTTGGCTGCTTTGCGTCGATGGTCGTCTGCGGTGGTGAAGGCCTCCACGTCACCCACTGCCAGCACCGCGTCCAGCTTCCGGCCCAGCGCCGCCTCCAGCGCCTCCAGCCATCGTTGGACGCGTTGAAAGCGCCCATGGATGTCACCGACGCCGACGATGAGAGAGGAGGCGATCATTCGCGGGAGCCAGCAGTCCGAGACTTCTAGCACCCGACCGACCGGGGGACGTGCCGGAAATCAGCGGTCCTGTTAACAACCGCGGTTGGTATGTCCGAGCCCGACGTCATCTCCATCCGGGGCGCTGCGGAGCACAACCTCAAGTCGATCTCGCTCGACATCCCGAAGAAGAAGCTGGTCGTCTTCAGCGGGGTGAGTGGGAGCGGCAAGAGCTCACTCGCTTTCGACACGCTCTATGCCGAAGGGCAGCGCCGGTACGTGGAGAGCCTCTCGGCCTATGCCCGCCAGTTCCTGGGCCAGATGGAGAAGCCCAAGTACGAAACCATCCGCGGCCTCTCCCCCACCATCTCCATCGAGCAGAAGGCAGCCAGCAACAACCCCCGCTCCACCGTCGGAACGGTGACCGAGGTCCACGATTACCTCCGCGTCCTCTACGCCTCGATCGGGGTCCAGCATTGCTGGAAGTGCGGCCGTCGGGTGGGCCGACAGACAGCCCAGCAGATCGTCGAGGACATCCTGCGTCTGCCGGCCGGTTCCAAGGTGATGCTACTCGCCCCGCTGGTGCAGAACCGCAAGGGGGAATACCGCGAGCTGCTGGCCGAGTCGCAAAAGCGCGGCTACGCCCGGGCCCGCATCGACGGAAAGGTGCGGAGCCTCGAAGAGCCCATCGCGCTGGACAAGAAAGCCAAGCACACCATCGAGCTGGTGGTGGATCGGCTCGTCCTCAAACCCGAGGGCAAGAGCCGGCTCACCGACTCGGTGGAGACCGCTCTCCGGGAGGGCAAGGGCGTGCTCTTGCTCACCGACGAGAACGGGGCCAACGCCCGGGTAATGAGCGAGCTCAACGCCTGCCACGCCTGCGGACTGTCCTTCGGCGAGCTGACCCCGGCGCACTTCAGCTTCAACAGCCCGCTGGGGATGTGCCCCGATTGCAACGGGCTGGGCACCAAGCCGGAGATGGATCCCGACCTCATCGTCCCCGACCCAGGGCGCACCATCCGGGAAGGGGCGGTGGAGCCCTGGGCCAGCGGGATGGTCCGGGGAGAGGGATGGACCGCGGAGTTCGTCGAACAGCTGGCCAAGGCCTTCGACGTCGACCTGGACGTCCCCTGGAGCAAGCTGAGCAAGCGCGAGCGGGACCTGGTCCTCCATGGCACGGGCGGCAAGGAGTTCACCATCCGCTGGGGCTCGGGCGGCAAGTGGAAGATGGAATGGGAGGGGATGGTCAACAAGCTCCTCCGCAGCTTCCGCACCACCCACAGTGAGTCGATGCGGAAATACTACGCGCGCTTCTTCTCTCCTCAGCCCTGCCCCACCTGCCACGGTGAACGGCTCAAGCCCGAGGTGCGGGCGGTGAAGGTACACGGCAAGAGCATCGTCGAGCTGTCCCGGCTCACCATCGCCGAGGCGAGGGAATTCTTGCTGGGGTTGCCGCTCACCACGGCCGAGGAGCCGGTGGCACGCGAGCTGCTGAAGGAAATCCAGAGCCGGCTCGGGTTCCTCATCGACGTGGGCCTGGGTTACCTGACCCTGGAGCGCAGCGCGGCCACCCTGTCGGGGGGAGAGAGCCAGCGCATCCGGCTGGCTTCGCAGATGGGCTCGGAGCTGACCGGGGTGGTCTACATCCTCGACGAGCCCTCCATCGGACTGCACCAGCGGGACAACGGCAAGCTGCTGGCGACGCTGAAGCGGCTGCGCGATCTCGGCAACTCGGTCATCGTGGTGGAGCACGACGAGGAGACGATGGAAGAGGCCGACTGGATCGTCGACTTCGGTCCGGGGGCAGGCGAGCTGGGAGGTCGCATCGTGGCCCAGGGGACGCCGGCCCAGGTGATGGCCGATCCCAACAGCCTCACCGGCGCCTACCTCAGCGGGCGCGAGGAGATCGAGGTGCCGCGCCGCCGCCGCGCGCCGGGGGACGGAAAGCTGGTGGTGGAGGGGGCCAAGGCCAACAATCTCAAAGACATCACCGTGGAGTTCCCGGTGGGGCTGGTGGTGGCCGTCACCGGGGTCAGCGGGGCGGGGAAGTCCACCTTGGTCAACGAGGTCCTCTATCCCGCCCTCTCTCAGCGGCTGCACGAGGCGCGCGTCGTCCCCGGCAAACACCGGACGGTGAAGGGCGTGGAGCACCTCGACAAGGTCATCGACATCGACCAGAAGCCGATCGGGCGGACGCCGCGGAGCAACCCGGCCACCTACACCAAGGTCTTCGACTCCATCCGGGAGGTCTTCGCCCTCACCCAGGAAGCACGGGCCTTCGGCTACGAGGCCAGTCGCTTCAGCTTCAACGTCAAAGGGGGCCGCTGCGAAGCCTGCGAGGGCGACGGGGTGAAGCTGGTGGAGATGCACTTCCTACCCGACGTCTACGTCCCCTGCGAGGTCTGCGGCGGCAAGCGGTTCAACGACGCCACGCTGCGGGTCCGCTACAAGGGGAAGAACATCGCCGAGGTGCTGGAGATGAGCGTGCGGGAGGCGAGGGAGCACTTCGCCGTCCACCGCGACATCGTGCGGGTGCTTCAGACGCTGGACGACGTCGGGCTGGGGTACCTCAAGCTGGGCCAGAGCTCGCCCACGCTTTCCGGGGGCGAGGCCCAGCGCATCAAGTTGAGTCGGGAGTTGGCCCGGGTGGCCACCGGCAAGACGCTCTACATCCTCGACGAGCCAACGACCGGGCTGCACTTCGACGACATCCGCAAGTTGCTCCGGGTGCTGGAGCGGTTGGTGGAGGCGGGCAACACCGTGCTGATCATCGAGCACAACCTGGATGTCATCAAGAACGCGGACTGGGTCATCGACCTGGGCCCGGAGGGCGGGGCCGGCGGGGGGTGGGTGCTGGCCACCGGGACCCCCGAGCAAGTGGCGCAGGTCGAGGCCAGCCACACCGGCCGCTACCTACGCCACGTGCTGGAGAAGGGGCGTCGGGCCCGAGTGGGTCGCCGGGTCGAGGCGACGGCGCTGGCATCGTCCTGATGACCTTCGACCCAGTGGGGTTCTGGGGCGTGCCCACCGCAACGGTGGACTGGTGCGAGCAGAACTACGCGGTCTCGCCTTACCTGGGCGAGTGCTTCAACACGGTCTCCAGCCTGGCCATGGTCGCTGCCGGTTTGCTGGGGCTGGCTCGAGGTCGGGCGGAAGCCGACTCTCGGGTAGGCATCGCCTATGGACTGCTTGCGCTGGTGGGGCTGGGAAGCATGGCCTTTCACGCCACCTTGCGCTTCGAGTTCCAGCTGCTGGACGAGTTGCCCATGCTCTATCTGGTCACCTGGATGGCCTATCTCCTGGTGGAGACCGGACCCTCCCGGCAGCTGGGATGGTGGTTCCCGGCCCTGCTGGTGACGTACGTGGTGATCGCCACCCTCTCGGCCGCCTTGACCCGCGGCGGGATGCAGTTCGCCGTCTTCCATTTGACCTTCGGATTTCTCGAGCTGTCCTGTCTGGTGCGCGTGGCCTGGCTGGCCCTGCAGCCGGGGAACGGGCGGGTCCGACGGATCTTCTGGCTGGGGCTGGGCTGTTACGGCCTGGGCGTCGGGCTGTGGTTCGTGGACCTCAAGGC